>NZ_JTKZ01000356.1:0-302 GCF_000799035.1 Delftia sp. ZNC0008 | reverse complement strand
CGCTGCGTGGTGATGGCGCCCACCTGCACGCCCTGGTCCAGCGGATCGCCCACGCGCACCTGCCGAGCGCGCTCGGCCACGGCGACCACGAAGCGCTCGGCGATGGCCGCCTGCACCAGCACGCGGCTGCCGCTGTTGCAGCACTGGCCGGCATTGAAGTGCATGCCCAGCACCGTGGCATCGACGGCCGCCTCGAAGTCGCAGTCGGCAAAGACGATCTGGGGGTTCTTGCCGCCCAGCTCCAGAGACAGCTTCTTGAGCGTCTGCGCCGATGCTGCAGCCACCTTCCGGCCTGTTTCCGT
>NZ_JTKZ01000727.1:0-1498 GCF_000799035.1 Delftia sp. ZNC0008 | reverse complement strand
CCGCGTCTGCTGCACCTCGCACGGCTGCGGCCGGGTGCGCACGGACAGGTAGCCGACCACGGTGCCCGCATGGCGTATGGGACTGGCGTTGGCGCGCACCCAGTAGTGGTCGCCGTTCTTGCGCCGGTTCTTGACCAGGGCGCTCCAGGGCAGCCCTCGCTGGATGGTGGACCACATGTCGGCGAAGGCGGCGGCCGGCATGTCCGGATGGCGCACGATGCTGTGGGCCTTGCCGTAGAGCTCGGCGGCCTCGAAGCCGCTGACGCGGATGAAGGCATCGTTGGCATAGACGATGCGCCCCTTCAGGTCGGTGACGGAAAGAAGCGTCTCTCCTTCGTTCAAAGGGTACTCACGCTGGGTGACGTACACGTTTCGCCGCATGGATCAGGTCTCTTGGAGATGGGCGGGGCGTCGGCATGACGCTCCAGGCGGGGCCCACTCTAAGCAGTCCTGCGGCGATGCACATCAGGGATGGTGTGCCGCATCGCGCCTAAACGCAGCCAATGTGACGGCGGTCACACTGGCTGCGGCGCGCGCAGGATCAGGAACGCTTTTCCTGCAGCAGGGCCTTGACGTCGGCGCCCAGCACCTGCGGGCCGCCGCCGTAGCGCTCATACACGCGCAGGCGGCCGGCCGTGTCATAGACATAGCTGCCGGCCGAATGGTCCAGCGTGTAGGTGCCTTCGGTCTTGCCGGGCACCTTCTTGTAGAAGAGCTTGAAATCCTTGGCCACGGCCGCCGTCTCGTCCGGCGTGCCGTGCAGGCCGACGAAGCCGGGGTCGAAGTTGCCCAGGTAGGCCTTGAGCACCTCGGGCGTGTCGCGCTCGGGGTCCAGGGTGACGAAGACGCCCTGCAGCCTGTCGCCATCGGCGCCCAGCTGCTGCTTGACCTCGACCAGCTCCTGCAGCGTGGTGGGGCAGACGTCGGGGCATTGCGTGTAGCCGAAGAAGACCACGACGACCTTGCCCGCAAAGTCCTTGATGCTGCGCTGCTTGCCGTCCACATCGCGCAGGGGAATGTCCTTGGCGTATTCGGCGCCCGTGACATCGACGCCCTGGAAACTGGTCTTGGCCTCGCGCGAGCATCCGCTCAGCGCCAGGGCGCCCCATGCCATGGCGGTCACGCCCAGAAAGCGCAGCGCTGTCCGTTTGTTCATGCTTCCTCAACAAGGTAGTTGCCGCAGGCTGCGTGGCCGCAAAGCCTGCGCGCCGCCCGGGCTGGAAAGGGAAAAGGCGAAAGCGTCTGCTGAAGGCGCTTTCGCACAGCCGCAAACCATAACCCATAACCGCAAGACCCCGGCGCTGCGGGGCCTGCCTGCCTCCATGAGACGGCCTGGCTGCCGGCTCGGTTCCTTGGCGCAGGCCTCAGTCGCCGTCGCCGGGGCGTCCCGCCGTGTCCCACGAGGCCGATGCACGCAGCAGCCGGTCCAGGTCGCGCTTGGCCTTGCCGGCGTCGGCCATGCCCAGCCCGGCGGGCATGCGCATCATCCAGTGACCCT
>NZ_JTKZ01000833.1:0-647 GCF_000799035.1 Delftia sp. ZNC0008 | reverse complement strand
TCGAACAGGCGCACGCCCACGCCGTCTTCAAGCCCCTTGATCAGGGCACTGAAGGCCGGCTGCGACAGATGGCAGCGCTGCGCGGCCAGGGTGAAGCTGCTGAGCTGGGCCAGGGCGATGAAGGCATCGAGCTGGCGGGAGGAGATATTCATCGGGTTTTTGGATAAGTCGATCCGAACAATCGATTTCACAGATTAGCAGCGGCTGCCTACATTGGCTCTCATGGACAACCTGGAACCCTCTCTTGCCCCGGACAGGCCCCCGCTGTGGGTGGGCTGCGCAGCCGGCTTCTCGGGCGACCGCACCGATGCCGCCGCGCCCGTGGTGCGCGCCCTGGCGGCCAGCGGCCAGAGCGCCTGCCTGATCTTCGAGACCCTGGCCGAGCGCACGCTGGCGCTGGCCCAGCTCGCGCGGCGCGAGCAGCCCGACGCGGGCTACGAACCCCTGCTGGAGGACCTGCTGGAGCCCGTGCTGGCCGATTGCCTGGCGCATGGCATACGCATCGTCAGCAACTTCGGTGCGGCGAATCCCGAAGGCGCGGCGCGCTGCATCCAGCGGCTGGCGCAGCGCCTGGGCCTGCGCGTGCCGCGCATCGCCGTGGTGCATGGCGACGATGTCAGCGGCCCGGCGTACCGCGGGGCGCTGCG
>NZ_JTKZ01000970.1:0-758 GCF_000799035.1 Delftia sp. ZNC0008 | reverse complement strand
CCGCGTCTCGCTGTTCAGCATGCTCATCGGCTTTGTCTTCTGGTACCGGGGCCTGGCCCAGGGCGGCATTGCGGCCGTGGGCCAGATCCAGCTGCTGCAGCCCTTCATGGGCCTGGGCCTGGCGGCCCTGCTGCTGCACGAGCAGGTGAGCTGGGGCATGGTGCTGGTCACCATGGCCGCCGTGGTCTGCGTGGCCGGGGCCAAGAAGTACGCGCGCTGAGCCCGTCCGGCGTGGTGCAGGGCGTGGTGCAGGGCGTGGTGCGGGGGGAGCGATGCAGGGCGGTCAGCGCCCGGCCTCGCGCATCACCTGCTGCGCGAACTCCGTGGCAGATCCTTCGAACGGCTGGTTGCTGGCCGCCTCCAGCCGGCTGCGGATGGCCGGCGCGCGCAGCGCCTGGGCCACCGCGGCATTGATGCGCTGGGCCAGCGCTGGCGCCATCTGCGGCGGCGCGAACAGGCCGAACAGCGAATCCAGGTTGGCCTGCGCATGGCCCAGCTGCGCCAGCGTGGGCACATCGGGCAGGGCTGCCAGCCGCTGCGGCGCGCCCACGGCCAGGGCCTTGAGGCGGCCCGCGCGCAGCGCCTGCAGCTGCAGCGGCGCCACATTGGTGGACAGCAGCTCGAAATGCCCGGCCAGCGCATCGTTGAGCTGCTGGCCCCCGCCCTTGTAGGGCACATGCACGATGGGAATGCGCGTGGCCTGCTCTATGCGCTGCAGCACGGCGTGGCCCGTCGTGCCCTCGCCCGTGGTGACGCGG
>NZ_JTKZ01000630.1:0-304 GCF_000799035.1 Delftia sp. ZNC0008 | reverse complement strand
TCAATGCCGTGCTCGACGCACTGCATCCCCTGGGTGTCAGGGACCTGGACATGCCGGCCAGCCCGCACCGTGTCTGGTCGGCCATCGACGCCGCAGCCACCTCCTGAGGAGAGCGCCATGTACGCATTCACCTATGAAGCCCCTGGCAACACGGCCGACGCCGCTGCCCTGGCCGCCCAGGGCGGCCAGTACCTGGCCGGAGGCCAAAGCCTGCTGCCATCGATGCGCCTGCGCCTGGCGCGGCCCGAACAGATCGTGGACCTGAACCGCGTCCAGGGCCTGGCCGGCATCGCCGTCAACGCGG
>NZ_JTKZ01000274.1:0-619 GCF_000799035.1 Delftia sp. ZNC0008 | reverse complement strand
GGACCCGCACACCTATAAGCCCGGCGGCGTGCCCATCGGCGCGGTGGCCCCGCCGGCGCTGCGCGTACACGGCTTGCCGGCCTCGGCCAACCAGCTTGGTATGGCTCAGGCGGCCTTTTACCGCTTCTGCATGATGGCGCGGCTGTCGGTCGTGCCCAATCCAGTGGAGGCCGGTCGGCTGCCCGACGGCACGGCCTATCGCATCGTGCGCATCGGCAACTCGACCACCATGGAGATCTGGCCGGAGGATGCGGCGAACGAGCGCGAGAGCGGGATCGGCATCACCATGGTGGACTTGCTAGGCGATCTTGTGCCGGAGCTCACGCACTCCAACGGGACGAGCCCGCAGCCCTTCATCCTCACGCCCGCAGTAGTTCCTGGCACACGCATCTGTACCGGGCGCTGGCGTGTTCGCAAGGTCAACGGATACAACGGCGGCAAGGCCGTGTTCCAGACACGCCTGCCTGACCTCTACCTCACAGGAGTGGATGGGGTATCCACCTTCTTCCAGTTGCCGCCCCCTCCGAGCTTCGATGCCTTGGGCGGCACCAACATGCGCGCCTATCGCTATGGCACCTACGGGCCTGGATTCAGTGTCTACAGCGTGCGCCGCCCCGTG
>NZ_JTKZ01000171.1:0-327 GCF_000799035.1 Delftia sp. ZNC0008 | reverse complement strand
CGCTGCGCGCAAGGCGGCATGGGGCGATACCGCGAACCCGGCCAGCATGTCGGCCTGCTCGCACAGCAGATCGTCGGCCAGGCTGCCCATGAGCCGTATGCCGCAGGCCATGCGCGCAGGTTCCTCGGATTCCAGCAGCCCGCGCAGCGCCGCCGCAGGCAGGGTGCGCAGGCCTTGCGGGTGCGCCAGCAGCCAGGCGGTCGCCATCTCCACCAGTGCCGTCACCGAATGCGCCAGCAGGTGGTGCAGCGGCGGGGCCGGAACGCCGGGCGCGTGCGCGACCAGCGGTGCCTTGTCCGCGAAGAGGGCCTGCACCGCATCGCGGAT
>NZ_JTKZ01000912.1:0-16839 GCF_000799035.1 Delftia sp. ZNC0008 | reverse complement strand
TGAGTTCCGCCGACAGCAGCGGGCCGATGGCGCGCGCAATGATGTCCGAGCTGCCGCCCGGCGGGTAGGGCACCACCAGGCGCAGCGGGCGCGTGGGCCAGTTGCTCTGGGCCAGCGCACCGGCGCCGGTGGCCACGAGGGCGGTGGCGCCAGCGGCGCGCAGGAATTGCTTTCGGCTCAGGGTCATGCTCTTGTCTCCGGGTTTTGTGTTGTCAGTTGTCGTACAACTGAAGCGAATTTTCAACCGAGACATGCATGCCGTGATAAAGGGTTTTCCCTTGGTTGTCTGAATTCCTGTTCCGGCGCCATCCGTCCCGCAGGGCGCAGGGCGGTCCAGGATGCCCAGAAGGCGTCAGAAGGCGTCAGGCGGCGCTGGTCTTTTGTGCCAGGCGCAGGCGTTCGCGGCTGTTGGTCAGGTGGATGCGCATGGCCGCGCGGGCCGAGTCGGCGTCCTGGCGCTCGATGGCGGCGAGGATTTCCTCATGCTCGCGGTTGACGCGGCGCAGGTAGTCGGGGTCGCGCTGGGGCTGGTGGATGGAGGCGATGCGCGTGCGCGGAATCAGCTGGGCGCCGAAGTGGCGCAGGATGTCGCCGAAGTAGCGGTTGCCCGTGGCCTCGGCGATCTGGGTGTGGAAGGCCAGGTCATGGGCCACCGTGTCCTCGCCGCGCGCAAAGGCGATCTCGAAGGCCTGCAGCGCCGTGCGTATGCCCTGCAGCTGCTCGGGGCTGCGGCGCAGCGCGGCCAGGCCGGCGCTTTCGGTCTCCAGGCTGATGCGCAGCTCCAGCACGGCCATCACGTCCACGGCGGCCGTCAGCTCGTCGGCATTGAGCATCAGCGTGGACGCGGGCTGGGCGGCGCGCACGAAGGTGCCTATGCCATGGCGCGTCTCCACCAGGCCCGAGGCCTGCAGGCGCGACAGCGCCTCGCGCACCACGGTGCGGCTGACTTCGTAGGTCTGCACCAGCGACGATTCCGTGGGCAGCTTCTCACCTTCGGCCAGCAGGCCGTTGCGGATCTTGCTCGCGAACTCGTCGAACAGCAGGGCGGCCAGATTGCGGCCGCTGCGACCGGACTTTCCTCGCAGGGGAAGCTCGATCGTTGGGGGTGATGCGGGAAATCCCTTTGCCGAACTTTCCATGGTGCTGATCATAATCGCTCCAAGTTGTACGACAACGTATCACAAGACGTCAACGCTGTCGCAGATTTTTCCGATTTTCCGACCCCGTCCGCAGTCCAGATGAGCACCTCCCAAGCGACCCACGCGATCCGCCACGTCCGCATCACGCCCATTGCCTTCCGCGATCCGCCGCTGCTCAATGCGGCCGGCATCCACGAGCCCTGGGCGCTGCGCTCCATCATCGAGATCGAGACGGCCTCGGGCCTGGTCGGCATCAACGAAAGCTACGGCGACCAGCCCATGCTCGATGCGCTGGCCAAGGCCGCGCCCGCGCTGGTGGGGCTGTCGCCCTGGGCGCTCAACGAGATGGAGGCCCGCGTCGCGGCCCTGGTGGCGCCGCCTGCGCTGACGGCGTCGGAGTTCCTGGGCCAGCAGGTGTCGCTGGCGCCGGGCACGCATGTGTCCAAGACCGTGGCCAAGGTGGTCAGCGCCTTCGAGGTCGCCATGCTGGACCTGCAGGGCCAGATGGCCGGGGCGCCCATCGTGGACCTGCTGGGCGGGGCGGCGCGCGACAGCGTGCCGTTCTCTGCCTACCTGTTCTACAAGTACGCCGAGCACATCGACAGGCCCTATGGACCAGATTCTTCGCCCGACGCCTGGGGCGAGGCCCTGGCGCCGCAGCAGCTGGTGGAGCAGGCGCGGCGCATGATTGCGCAGTACGGCTTCCAGAGCATCAAGCTCAAGGCCGGCGCGCTGCCGCCCGAGCAGGAGGCGGCCGGCATTCTGGCGCTGGCCGAGGCCTTTCCGGGCACGCCGCTGCGCATCGATCCCAATGGCAACTGGACGGTGGAGACCAGCCTGAAGATCGTGCAGCAGTTGCAGGGCGTGCTCGAGTACTACGAGGATCCGGCGCCCGGCCTGGACGGCATGGCCGCCGTGGCGCGAGAGTGCGATGTGCCGCTGGCCACCAACATGGTGGTGACGGACTTTGCCGAATTCCGCCGCAACGCCGACATGGGCTGCCCCGTGAAGATCGTGCTCAGCGACCACCATTACTGGGGCGGGCTGCGCGCCACGCAGCGCCTGTCCACGCTGTGCCGCACCTTCGACCTGGGCCTGTCCATGCACAGCAATTCCCACCTGGGCATCAGCCTGGTGGCCATGACGCACCTGTGCGCCAGCGTACCCCTGCTGACCTATGCCTGCGACACGCACTACCCCTGGCAGGACGAGGAAGTCGTCGAGGGCGGCCGGCTGCAGTTCGAGCAGGGCAGCCTGCGCGTGCCCACGGCGCCCGGCCTGGGTGTGCGGCTGGACCGCGAGGCCCTGGCCCGCCTGCACGACAACTACCTGCACTGCGGCATCCGCAACCGCGACGACCTGGGGCAGATGCGCAAGTACGACCCCGCGTTCACCGGCCACCAGCCGCGCTTCTGAACCCGCTTTCACACCATTCCAACGACAAGCCCTTCCCGGAGACAAGCACCATGCAACGCCGCACACTCATCCAACATTCCCTCGCCAGCGCCCTGCTGCTGGGCACGGCCCTGGCCGCCATGCCCGCCGCCGCGCAGGGCAACTGGCCCACGGGCAAGCCCATCACCTACCTGGTGCCGTTCCCGCCTGGCGGCAATACCGATACGCTGGCGCGCGTGATCGCCCAGCCGCTGAGCAAGGCCCTGGGCACGCCCGTGGTGATCGAGAACAAGGGCGGCGCGGGCGGCAGCGTGGGCTCGGCCATCGCGGCGCGCGCACCGGCCGATGGCTACACCATCCTGGGCGGCACCATCAGCTCGCACGCCATCAATGTGAGCCTGTACGCCAAGCTGGACTACGACCCGGTCAAGTCCTTCACGCCGGTGGCCATGCTGGGCTCGGGCCCGCTGGTGCTGGTGGTGCCGGCCTCCAGCCCCTACAAGACGCTGGCCGACGTGCTGGCCGCCAGCAAGGCCAAGGCAGCGGCGGGCGGCCTGACCTCGGCCTCGCCGGGCAGCGGCACCTCCAACCACATGGCGCTGGAGCTGCTGGGCTACCAGACGGGCGTGAAGTTCACCCACGTGCCCTACAAGGGCAGTGGCCCGGCCGTGCAGGACGTGATCGGCGGCCAGGTGGACATGATGTTCGACACCGCCCTGGTCGTCGGCCCCCATGTGCAGGCCGGCAAGCTGCGTCCCATCGCCGTGACCAGCTCGCGGCGCCTGGAGTCGCTGCCCGATGTGCCCACCATCGCCGAGGCGGGCGAGAAGGGCTTCGACATGGGCTCCTGGCAGGCCGTGTTCGCGCCCGCAGGCACGCCGGGGCCCATCGTGGACCGGCTGCATGCGGAGATCATGAAGATCGTCGCCACGCCCGAGGTGCAGGCGCGCCTGAAGAACTTCGGCATGCTGCCTTCGCAGATGACGCCGGCCGAGCTGGGCGAGTTCCAGAAGGCCGAGGTGGTCAAGTGGGGGAAGGTGATCAAGGCTGCTGGAATAAAGGTGGAATGACACCCTGAGGCGCTTCGCGCCTTCCCCGTTGCACGGCGCCCCTTCTCGCTTCGCGGAGGGGGACAACGCCTTCGGCTGGGCGCCCCCGCCGTGAGGCGGCTCTTGCTCGGCGTTCCTGAGTTGGGACGTGACGGTTGCGAGGGCTGCACTCCGATTGCGACAGGCCCCTAGAAAATTGAGACATTGCCATGAGTACCCCACTTCCTCTTTCCATCCGCATGCATCCGGCCGACAACGTGGCCATCGTGGCCAATGACGGGGGCTTGCCTGCGGGCACGGTGATGCCCGGGGGGCTGGTGCTGGTCGACAAGGTGCCGCAGGCGCACAAGGTGGCGCTGGTGGACATTGCCGAGGGCGGCGAGGTGCGCCGCTACAACGTGGTGATCGGCTATGCGCTGCAGGCCATTGCCGCGGGCAGCTGGGTGCATGAGCGGCTGCTGCGCATGCCGGGGGCGCTGTCTCTTGAGGGGTTGCCGATCGCCACGGTGCAGCCGCCCGAGCTGCCGCCGCTGACGGGCTACACCTTCGAGGGCTACCGCAATGCCGATGGCACGGTGGGCACGCGCAACATCCTGGCCATCACCACCACGGTGCAGTGCGTGGCCGGGGTGCTGGATTTCGCGGTGGGCCGCATCAAGGCCGAGCTGCTGCCGCGCTATCCGAACGTGGACGATGTGGTGGGCCTGGAGCACAGCTATGGCTGCGGCGTGGCCATCGATGCCGTGGGCGCCGAGATTCCGCAGCGCACGCTGCGCAACATCAGCCACAACCCGAATTTTGGCGGCGAGGTGATGGTGGTGAGCCTGGGCTGCGAGAAGCTGCAGCCCGAGCGGCTGCTGCCGCCGGGGTCCTTCCCCATCGTCGATGAGCGCGAGCCCGCGCTGGACGTGGTCTGCCTGCAGGACGAGGCGCATGTGGGCTTCATGTCCATGGTGGACTCCATCATGGGCAGCGCCAGGGTGCATCTGGAGCGGCTGAACGCGCGCCGGCGCGAGACCGTGCCGGCCAGCGCCCTGGTGGTGGGCGTGCAGTGCGGCGGCAGCGATGCGTTCAGCGGCGTCACGGCCAACCCGGCCGTGGGCTTTTGCACCGATTTGCTGGTGCGCGCAGGCGCCACCGTGATGTTCAGCGAGGTGACCGAGGTGCGCGACGGCATCGACCAGCTCACCTCGCGCGCCTCCAGCCCCGAGGTGGCCCAGGCCATGATCGAGGAGATGGCCTGGTACGACGCCTACCTGGACAAGGGCCGCGTGGACCGCAGCGCCAACACCACGCCGGGCAACAAGAAGGGCGGCCTGTCCAACATCGTCGAGAAGGCCATGGGCTCCATCATCAAGAGCGGCACGGCGCCCATCACCGGCGTGCTGTCGCCGGGCCAGCGTCTGGCCGACCGGGGCATCCAAAGCGGCCTGGTCTACGCGGCCACGCCGGCCAGCGACTTCATCTGCGGCACGCTGCAGCTGGCCGCCGGCATGAACCTGCATGTGTTCACCACGGGCCGGGGCACGCCCTACGGCCTGGCCCAGGTGCCCGTGATCAAGGTGGCCACGCGCAGCGACCTGGCGCGGCGCTGGCATGACCTGATGGACGTGAACGCGGGCCGCATCGCCGAAGGCCAGGCCAGCATCGAGGACGTGGGCTGGGAGATGTTCCGCCTGATGCTGGACGTGGCCAGCGGCCGCAGGAAGACCTGGGCCGAGCAGTGGAAGCTGCACAACGCCCTGGTGCTGTTCAATCCAGCGCCCGTGACCTGAGCCGCGCGCACAGGCCCCTGTCGGCACAGGCTGACAGGGCGCCGGTGCGCCGCTGCGCACAATGGGGGCCATGCCCCCAGATACCCCGGAAACTCCCCCCGCCTCGTCCTGGTCCGCACGCCTGGACCGGCTGCTGGAACTGAACCCGCTGCGCGCCATGTGGAACGCCGTGCAGCTGTGGCTGGACGCCGATGGCCTGCGCATGAGCGCCGCCATGTCCTTCTACGGCATCCTGAGCCTGGCCCCGCTGCTGCTGCTGCTGGTCGGCCTGCTGGGCTGGTGGGTGGACCGCAGCTATGTGGAGCACCAGCTCATCGACCAGGTGCAGGACGTGATCGGCGAGCGCGGCGCCCAGGTGGTGCGCGGCGCGCTGGAAAGCGCCCAGCGGCCCGACGAGGGGCGGCTGGCCTCGCTGTTCGGCTTCATCCTGCTGATGTCGGGCGCCACCGGTGTCTTCGTGGAGCTGCAGTCCGCGCTGGAAAGGCTCTGGACCTCGAACGGCGAGCCACCGCCGCCCAAGGCCGTGTGGTGGCGCATGGCCGCGCTGCGGCTGCGCGGCCTGACCTATGTGCTGGCGCTGGGCTTCTTGCTGCTGGTGTCCATGGCCCTGTCCACGGCCATCCAGCTGATCACCAACTGGGCCGGCACCAAGCTGCAGATGCAGCCGCTGGGGCCGCTGGTCAGCCTGATCAACGAGTGCGTGTCCTTCGGCATCACCGTGCTGCTCTTCGTGGGGCTGATGCGCATAGGCGGCGGCCCCAAGCCCCGGCTGCGCTATCTGATCTTCGGGGCCATCATCGGCGCCCTGCTGTTCACGCTGGGCAAGCAGGCCCTGGCCTGGTACCTGGCCACGGCGGCCGTGGTCTCGGCCTATGGCGCGGCGGGCTCGCTGGTGGTGCTGCTGATGTGGATCTACTTTTCCTCGGCCATCCTGCTGCTGTCGGCCGCCACGGCCAAGGCCTTCAGCGATGCCGGAGTGCGCTTCACCCATCCCATCCGGTTTGCGCCCCAGGACGGCAAGGGCTGAACCTCGGCGCCTGTTCCGTATCCCATCCAGGCGATGAACCTCTGCGCCGCGGCCCGAAAGGCTGCGGCGCAGGCGTTTGGGAGTGGAACAATGCAGTGAAGTCCCCTGGCACCAAGGCCAGGGGCCAAGGACAAGATGGACCGATTGCAGACCATGCGGGTATTCCAGACCGTGGCCGACGAGGCCGGGTTTTCGGCGGCGGCGCGGCGCCTGGACATGTCCGTGCCCACGGTCACGCGCCTGGTGGCCGACCTGGAGCAGCACCTGGGCACGCGGCTGCTGCAGCGCACCACGCGAAGCGTCTCGCTGACCGAGGCTGGCGAGGCCTACCTGGAGCGCGTGCGCGGCATCCTGGCCGATGTGGAGGATGCCTTCAGCCTGGCGCAGGCGCACACGCTGGAGCTGTCTGGCGCCGTGCGCGTGCTCACGCCGCCCGTGTTCGCCGAGCATGTGCTGGCGCCGCTGGTGGCGGACTTCCACCGCCTGCATCCGCGCATTTGCATCGAGGTCTTCGTGGAGTCGGCCAGCGAGGCGGCCGTGGGCGAATACGACATCACCTTCGTCAATGCCGAGGAGGGCTACGACGGCAACGTGGTGGCCCGGCCCATCGTCACCACCTGCGGCCTGGCCTGCGCCGCGCCCGAGTACCTGGACGCCCATGGCGTGCCTGTCGTGCCCGAGGACCTGGCCGGCCACCAGTGCCTGCTGCGCCGGCGCATCCAGGGCCGCTCCGACATGCTGCGCATGCGCCGGCTCGACGGCAACGCGGGCGAGGTCGAGGTGGCCGTGCGCCCCGTGCTGGTGGCCAACCACACGGGCACGCTGCTGCGCGCCACGCTGGACGGCGCGGGCATCAGCACCCAGCCGCTGGACCTGATCGCGCGCCACCTGCGCTCGGGCCGGCTGCGCCATGTGCTGCCCGAATGGACCACGGGCCGATTCACGCTCTACGCCACCCTGCCCACGCGCAAGTTCATGCCGGCGCGCGTGCGCAGCTTCCTGGACTTCGTGGCCGAGCACACGCAGCGCTCCATGCAGGGCCTGCCCGAGAACCTGCCGGCGCTGTCCATCTAGCGTTCCCCGCTCCTGCCGGCCTGCGCCTGTCATCTAGGTTACTACCGCAGCGGTTTGCGCCTCGGGGTTTCCCAGGTGAATTCCGCTGTGCGGAATCTTCGGGTTGATGGTGCACGGCACCGCCTCCTAAGCTGGTTCACAGCAAACAAGGAGGCAAGGCAATGCGAGAACAGACCCTGGTCCGGTGGCGGCCACCGGCGGCGGCAGGCGGGAGGCGGTGATGGACGTCTTCCTGCAGCAAGTGCTCAACGGACTGACCCTGGGCGGCATCTATGGCCTCGTGGCCCTGGGCCTGACCCTGGTCTACGGCATCCTGCACGTGCCCAACTTCGCGCACGGGGGCTTCTACATGATCGGCGCCTTCGTGGCCTTCCAGGCCATGGTGGCCTGGAGCTGGGGCTACTGGGCGGCCATGCTGGTGGCGGCGGTGGCGGTGGCGGTGCTGGGCATCGTCAGCGAGCGGCTGATCTTCCATCCGCTGCGCAAGGCCTCGCCCCTGCATCCCAAGATCGCCTCCATCGGGCTGCTGCTGTTCCTGGAGGCCGGAGCCCAGGCGCTGTGGGGCGCGGACTTCCAGCGCATGCCCACGCCCTACACCTCCATCGTGGAGATGGGCGGAATCACGGCGCCTGCGCAGCGCCTGCTGATCATAGTCGCGGCCTTTGCGCTGATGGTGGCGCTGCACCTGTTCCTGACGCGCACCACCACGGGCTCGACCATCATCGCCATGGCCCAGAACCGCGAGGGCGCATCGATGGTGGGCATTGACGCCAACCGCGTATCCATGCTGACCTTTGCCATCTCAGGCGTGCTCGCGGCCGTGGCGGCCACGCTGTATGCGCCCATCAACCTGGTCTATCCGGCCATGGGTCACCTGGTCATCACCAAGGCCTTCGTGATCATCATCCTGGGCGGCATGGGCAGCATCCCGGGCGCCGTGCTGGGCGGGCTGATCATCGGCTTCGCCGAGAGCTTCGGTGCCTACTACATCTCCACCGACTACAAGGACATCATCGCCTTCGTGCTGCTGGTGGTGATCCTGTCGCTGCGCCCTCAGGGCCTGTTCGCCAAGAGGAGTCATTGAATGAACGGATTCATCGACTCCCGCATCGCCTGGGGCCTGCTGCTGGCCGCCGGCATCGCCTTTCCCTGGCTGGCGGGCAACGACTACCACCTCACGGTGATGAGCACGGCCTACATCTTCGCCATCGCCACGCTGGGCCTGAACCTGATCACGGGCTACACGGGCCAGCTCAATCTGGCGCATGCGGGCTTCATGGCCGCGGGCGCCTATACCGTGGGCATCCTTACGGTGGACCATGGCTGGCCGTTCTGGGGCGGGCTGGTGATGTCGGGCGTGGTGTGCGCGGTGCTGGGCTACCTGATCGGCATCGTCTCGCTGCGGCTCAAGGGCCACTACTTCTCCATCTTCACGCTGTGCGTGGGCTACATCATGTTCCTCGTCATCGAGAAGTGGGAGGGCCTGACCCACGGCACGGTGGGCATCATGGGCATCCCCGCGCCCGAGGCCCTGGGCGCGCTGAGCTTCGAGTCGCCGCTGGCGCTGTACTACCTGGTGCTGGCCTTCCTCGTGGCCTCGGTCTGGGTGATGCGGCGCATCGTCCGGTCGCTGCTGGGCCGCACCTTCGTGGCCATCCGCAACAGCGACGAGCTGGCCGAGGCCCTGGGCATCAACCTCATGCGCAACAAGGTGCTGGCCTTCATGCTGAGCGTGGTCTACGCGGGCGTGGCGGGCGGCCTGTATGCGGGCTTCGTGCGCTTCATCGGGCCGGACATGGCGGGCGTGCACCACACCTTCGACATGATGATCTTCGCCATGGTCGGCGGCATGGGCACGGTGCTGGGCCCGCTGCTGGGCGCCATCGGCATGCCCTGGATCACGCAGTACCTGCAGTTCCTGCAGGAGTACCGCTTCATCGTCTTCGGCCCCATTCTCGTGATGCTGGTGATCTTCATGCCCTACGGCGTGGTGGGCAGCGTCACCGCCTGGCGCGCGCGCCGCAATGCCAAGGAGGGCAAGCCGCATGCTCAAGATTGACCACCTGACCAAGCGGTTCGGCGGACTGGCCGCCGTGAGCGATGTCAGCACCGTGATCGAGGAAGGCCGCATCAACGCCATCATCGGCCCTAACGGCGCCGGCAAGACCACGTTCTTCAACCTGATCAGCTGCGTGCACAAGCCCACCTCGGGCACCATCACCTTCAATGGCCAGGACGTGACCTCGCTGCGCACCGACCAGGTGGCGAAACTGGGCGTGGCGCGCACATTCCAGACCACGGCGCTGTTCGACCGCGCCACGGTGCTGGACAACCTCATCGTGGGCCACCGGCTGCGCACGCGCTCAGGCCTGTGGGACGTGCTGCGCGGCTCCAGCCGCCTGCGCGAGGAAGAGCGCGTGTGCCGCGAAAAGGCGCGCGACGCGCTGGACTTCGTGGGCCTGTCGCATGTGGCCGGCCGCATTGCGGGCGACATCACGCAGGAGGAGCGCAAGCGCGTGGCCTTCGCGCTGGCCCTGGCCACCGACCCCAAGCTGATGCTGCTCGACGAGCCCGCCGGCGGCGTCAACCCCGAGGAGACCGAGGGCCTGGCCGAGCTGATCCGCAAGCTGGTGCGCCACGGCATCACGGTGGCGCTGATCGAGCACAAGATGGGCATGATCATGAGCCTGGCCGACAAGATCCTGGTGCTCAGCTACGGCGAGAAGATCGCCGAGGGCACGCCCGAGGAGATACGCCGCAACCCCGCCGTCATCGATGCCTACCTGGGGAGCGAGCATGCTGAAGTTTGAGAACGTGTCGCTGCGCTACGGCAGCTTCCTGGCGCTGGACGGCGTGAGCCTGCATGCCGACCGGGGCGAGCTGGTGGTGCTGCTGGGCGCCAACGGCGCAGGCAAGAGTTCGCTGTTCCTCACGGCCAGCGGCATCCACAAGGCCGCGGGCGGCTCCATCGTCTGGAACGGGCAGGAGCTGGCCGGGCGCAAGCCTTCGGCCATCGTGCAGTCCGGCGTGGTGCAGTGCCCCGAAGGGCGCAAGCTGTTTCCCCAGATGTCGGTGCTGCGCAACCTGCAGCTGGGCGCCTACGTGCACCGCCGCGACCCCGGTCCCAGCCAGAAGACGCTGCAGGAGGTGATGGAGCTGTTTCCCATCCTGCGCGAGAAGCAGCATGACCCGGCCGGCTCGCTGTCGGGCGGCCAGCAGCAGATGGTGGCCATCGGCCGCGCCATGATGGGCCGGCCCCAGGCCCTGCTGCTGGACGAGCCCTCGCTGGGCCTGGCGCCCCTGGTCATCAAGCAGATGTTCGAGGCCATACAGCGCATCAACGCGGCCGGCACCACCGTGCTGCTGGCCGAGCAGAACGCCTATGCGGCGCTGAAGATCGCGCACCGCGCCTATGTGATGGAAAGCGGCCGCATCGTGCGCGAGGGCAAGCCGGCCGAGCTGCTGGCTGACGACTCCATCCGAAAAGCCTACATCGGTGCATGACGCCGCCTCTTGCCTCTACCCAAGCCACCACCACCAACGATCCAAGGAGACAGACATGACAGCATTCGCACCATTGACCCGCCGCAGGGTGGGCACGCTGGCCCTGGCCTGCGCCGCCGTGGCCGCCGCCGGCCCCGCGCTGGCGCAGGAAGTCGTCAAGATCGGCTACTCCGGCCCGCTGTCGGGCGGCGCTGCCCAGTACGGCAAGAACGTGCTCGACGGCATGCAGATGGCCGTCTCCGAGATCAATGCCGCAGCGCCCGAGATCGGTGGCAAGAAGGTCAAGATCGAGATCGTTCCGCTGGACGACAAGTACAACCCGTCCGAGACCGCGATCAACGCCCAGCGCCTGGTGCAGCAGCACAAGACGGCGGCCATCCTGGTGCCGCATTCGGGCGGCATCTTCGCGCTGCAGACCACCAACGAGCGCAGCAACTTCATCGTGCTGGCCTACAGCTCGGTGCCGCAGATCACCAACCGGGGCAACAAGCTGACCCTGCGCATCCCGCCCGAGTTCACCTCGTACATCGACCCGTTCTCCAAGTACGTGATGGGCCGCTTCGGCAAGAAGGTGGCCCTGGTGGGCGCCGACCACGACTACGCCAAGGCCTGGGTCGCTGCCTTCAAGCCCGGCTGGGAAAAGCTGGGCGGCACCGTGGTGGCCGAGAACGCCATGAGCTACAACCGCGCCACCGATTTCTACAGCGGCGTGAGCAAGGCACTGGCCGAAAAGCCCGATGTGCTCTTCGTGGGCGGAGCCTCCGAGCCCACGGCCCTGGTCGTCAAGCAGGCGCGCGAGCTGGGTTTCAAGGGCGGCTTCGTGGTCATGGACCAGGCCAAGCTCGACGAAATGGCCCGCGTGGTCGGCGGCTATGCGCCGCTGGAAGGCGCCATCGGCGTCATGCCCGTCTCCGAGGACACCAAGCCCGAGAACAAGGCCTTCGTCGAACGCTTCGGCAAGGTCTACCCGGGCCGCATCCCGGGCTCGGAGGCGCAGTGGAACTACACGGCCGTGCACGCCACCGTCAAGGCCATGCAGCTGGCCGGCTCTGCCTCGGACACCAAGGCCATCCACGCCAAGCTCGACGAGGCCTACAAATCCCTGCGCCCCGACGTGAACCCCGGTGGCGTCAAGGGCGTGGATGAGCGTGGCGGCACGTTGACCACGGAGCGCGGTGCGGCCGTGCGCGACGGCAAGATCGAGGCGGTGATGACGGTGGCGAACAAGTAGAGCGCCGCTCAGTTTTTCGACCGAAAGCGCCTGGTGCCAGCTTGATCTGGCCCAGGCGCTTTCTTATGGACTCAGTTGTCCGGTACTTGCGTTTGACGTTACTGACGCGGCACGTTATTATTTGCTTCCATGACGATCCAGTCATTCAAGTGCCCCGACACCGAGCAACTGTTCCAGCAGAGGCGGGTGCTTCGGTGGAGCAGCATTGAAGTGGTTGCGCTGCGCAAGCTTCGGATGCTGCGTGCCGCTCATGTGCTTCAGGACTTGAGGGTCCCGCCCGGAAACCGGCTGGAGGCGCTGCACGGAGATCGCAAGGGGCAGCACAGCATCCGCATCAATGACCAGTGGCGCGTGTGCTTTGTGTGGACCCATGAAGGCCCGAGTCAGCTGGAGATCGTCGATTACCACTGAAGCGAAAGCGTTGATCCTGGATCTGGCGCAGGAGTGCTGACCATGAACAAACCTTTGAACCTCCCCACGCCAGGCGAAATCCTGGCCACTGAATTCCTGGAGCCCATGGGCCTGACGCAATACCGCCTGGCCCAGGCCATCCATGTCCCGCAGACACGCATCGCGGCCATCGTCAAGAACGGCCGCTCCATCACCGCGGATACGGCGCTGCGCCTTGCGCGCTTCTTTGGCACGTCCGTGGAGTTCTGGATGAATCTGCAAAGCCAGTACGACGCCGATATCGCGCGTGAGGCCATAGGCGACGACCTGGAGTCCATCGAGCCCTTTGCTCTGCAGGCTTGAAGAAGACATGCTGAGTCGCTGCGCAGCGGCTCACGTAAGAAAGGCCCCTGCACCGCGGTACAGGGGCCTTTCTCATTGCAGGGCTGCGTTGTTTACAACAAGCTCGCTCCACCATCCAGCACCAACGCCTGCCCCGTCATGTGCCGCGATGCATCGGACGCCAGGTAGACCACGGCGCCCTTGAGGTCCTCCTCGCCGCCGATGCGTCGCAGTGGGGCGCGGGCGATGAGCTGGTCGCCGAGTTTGTCGATGAGGCCGTTGGCCAGCTTGCTGGGGAAAAAGCCCGGGCAGATGGAGTTGACGCGGATGCCGTAGTGGCCCCATTCCGAGGCCAGGGTGCGCGCCAGATGCACGGCGGCCGCCTTGGAGGTGTTGTAGGCCACGGTGTTCATGCCGGGCGGCGTGCCCTTGAAGGCCGCGACCGAGGCCGTGATGATCACGTTGCCCCGGCCCTTGGGGATCATCACGCGCCTGGCCACTTCGCGGGTGAGGAAGAAGGGCGCGGAGACGTTGAGGTTCATGACCTTGTTCCAGGCCTCGTCCGGGTATTCCTCGGCCTTGGCGCCCCAGGTGGCGCCCGCGTTGTTGACGAGGATGTCGATGTCGCCGCAGCGCGCCAGCACGTCCTCGACCAGGGCGGGGATGGTGTCGAACTTCTGCAGGTCGTTGGTGAAGGTCTCGACCTGGTAGCCAAGGCCCTGCAGGTGGGCCTTGGCCTCGGCCAGCTCGTCGGACTTGCGCGCCGTGATGGCGAGCCGGGCGCCCATCTCGCCCAGCGCCTCGGCCATCTGCAGGCCCAGGCCGCGCGAGCCTCCGGTGATCAGGGCGGTCTTGCCCGTGAGGTCGAACAATGCTTTCACGCTCATGCTGTATGTCTCCTGGCTTGGGTTTCTGGTGGTTGAGCAACACCTGCATGCTAGGGCGCCGGCACCGTGCACGCTGTCGTCTTGGCTACTTTGCCGTGCTGAGCGGTACCGCGCGGGCACCTGCGGGACAGGCGTTCAGGCCCTGTCGATGTCCTGCTGCAGCCGCCGCACCATGCGCTGCAGCGCGGGCACGCCGTCCTGGCGCAGCGCGTCGGCCGTGACGAAGCGCGAGGGCCCGCCCAGGCTGACGGCCATCAGCGGCAGGCCGCGCCCCGGCGAGAAGGCCAGGGCAATGGCGTTGACCTCGGGCTGCCAGTCGCCGAACGAACGCGACAGCCAGGGCTGGGGCTGGTTGCCTGCCTCCGGCCACAGCGGCAGCTGGGCCTGTGCGGCGGCCCATTGCTCGGGCGCGTGAGACTGCAGATAGTCCAGCGCGCGCTGGCGCTCGGACGCGGGGCTGGCGGCCAGCCAGGCACGGCCCACGGCCGTGGTGGCCAGGGGAATGCGCGAACCCATGTCCAGGTCGCGGTGCATGAAGCGCGCGCTTGGGCAGTGCTCGATGTAGACCATGTTGTGCCGGTCGCGCGTGGCCAGGGCCACCTCGGCATCGGTGGCGGCCGCCAGCTTGCGCATCAGCGGGCGCGCGATCTGGCGCACGTCCAGGCGCGAGAGCATGGCGCTGCCCAGCGCCAGCGTGGCCGTGCCCAGGCGGTATTTGCCCTCTTCGGGCACATGGATGAGGTAACCCAGCGTGGTCAGCGTGTGCGTCAGGCGCGAGACCGTCGACTTGGGCAGTCCGCAGCGCCTGGCGATGTCCTGGTTGCCCAGCAGCTTCTCGCCGGAGCGAAAGCACGACAGCACGTCCAGCCCGCGCGCCAGTGCGACGATGAAGTTGCGGTCTTCGTCGCCTGGCGGGGCTGAAGGAAGGGAGGAGGGCGGCATGCGCCGATTATCGGCAGCCGCCCCGCCACGGGGTGTCGTGGGCTTTACTTCTCGACGAAGGCGCGCTCGACCACGAAGTCGCCGGGCGTGGTGGTGTTGCCTTCCTTGAAGCCGCGGTGCTCCAGCAGCTCCTTGAGTTCGTTCAGCATGGCGGGGCTGCCGCACAGCATGACGCGGTCGGTCTCGGGGTTGAGCTCGGGCAGGCCGATGTTCTGCGGGAAGGTTCCGGCCGTGATCTGGTTGGAGATGCGGCCCTGGTTGCGGAAGGGCTCGCGCGTCACCGTGGGGTAGTAGATGAGCTTGTCCTTGACGATCTCGCCGAGGAACTCGTGCTCGGGCAGTTCCTTCTCGAACAGCTCCTGGTAGGCCAGCTCGTTGGCATGGCGCACGCCGTGCACCACGACCACCTTCTCGTAGCGCTCGTAGGTCTCGGGGTCGCGGGCCACGGCCAGCCAGGGGGCCAGGCCCGTGCCGGTGCCGATCAGGTACAGGTTCTTGCCGGGCAGCAGGTAGTCGATCAGCAGCGTGCCCGTGGGCTTCTTGCCGACGATGATGGTGTCGCCCACCTTGATGTTCTGCAGGCGCGAGGTCAGCGGGCCGTCGGGCACCTTGATGGACAGGAACTCCAGGTGCTCCTCGTAATTGGGGCTGGCAATGGAGTAGGCGCGCAGCAGGTTCTTGCCGTCGACCTTCAGGCCGATCATCGTGAAATGGCCGTTGGAAAAGCGCAGCGCAGTGTCACGGGTGGTGGTGAAGGAGAAAAGGCGGTCGGTCCAGTGGTGGACGGACAGCACGCGTTCTTCAAGAAAAGCACTCATGTTGGCAATACGGTGAATTCGGGGCGGACAGTGCCCGCCGGGACGTTGCAATGAGAGGTCAGTGCCATGCAGGCACGCGGTGGCGGGAAGCGCAGGGGGCAGGCGCGGTGTGCGCGTTGCCGCTGCTTCGTGGCGGCCGGTGACCGGGGCAAGGTCGCTATTGTCCGGTAAATGGCGTCAAAAGGGGCAGGCGCGAACCTTTGTCTTGATACGGATTAGTGATAAGCAAAATGACGCTGGCCGAGTCCAGCGGGCCATCGCCTATTGCTTTTCGGGCAGGCCAGCTTCGAGTGTCCAGGGCTGTATGGCCTGTGCCAGCCAGTCCATGAGCACGCGCACGCGGCGTGGCAATTGGCGGCGGTGGGCATAGATCAGGTGCAAGGGCATGGGCGGGGGCGGATGGCGGGGCAACACCTCGATCAGCTCCCCGGCATCCAGCAGCGGCTGCACGGCCAGGCGCGGGACCTGGATCAGGCCCAGGCCGGCCTGGCAGGCCGAGAGATAGGCCTCGGCGTTGTTCACGGTGAGCGCGCCCGCCATGGGCAGGCTGAGTGCCTGGCCGTCCTCCTCGTACTCGAAGCCCAGCGGCCGCGCGCCCAGCGTGCGCTGGTAGTGCACCAGCCGGTGACCGCCCAGATCCTGCAGCGTGGCGGGCAGCCCGTGGGCCTGGATATAGCCGGGGCTGGCGCAGGTGGCCAGCGCCACCAGGCCCAGCGGGCGGGCGACCAGCCCGGGCTCGTCCACGGGGCCCAGGCGCAGCACGCAGTCGAAGCCTTCGCGCACCAGGTCCACGCGGCGCTCGGTGCAGCTCAGTTCCAGCTCCAGCGCCGGATGGCTTTGCAGCAGTTGCGGCAGCAAGGGCATGACGACGTGGCGCGCCAGGCCCGTGGTCATGTCCAGCCGCACCTTGCCCTGCAGCGGCGCGTCGCCGGCCTGCTGGAACTGGCCCTGGAACTCGTCCACGTCGGCCAGCAGGTCCTGACAGCGTTCGTAGCAGGCCTGGCCGTCCTGGGTGAGCTGCACGCGCCGCGTGGTCCGGTGCAGCAGCCGCGTGCCCAGCCGCGCCTCCAGCTGCTGCACGGCCTGGGAGACGCTGGCCTTGGGCAGGCCCATGCTTTCGGCTGCACGCGTGAAGCTGGCCATCTCGGCCACGCGGCTGAAGATCTGCATCTGCTCCAGAAGCTTGATTGTTTGCATGGGGCGAACAAATAAATCAGAAACAGCCAATTTATCCAAAAATAGACCTTCAATACAGTCGCTACGCGG
>NZ_JTKZ01000589.1:0-385 GCF_000799035.1 Delftia sp. ZNC0008 | reverse complement strand
CGTGGTGCGCGGCTTGGGCGTGGTGCGCGGCGGCGTGAAGGCCAGGCTGGTGGGCTGGGCCTGCAGCTCGTAGCGCTGGAAGGAGCCGTCTTCGGCGGCGCTGCCCTTGGCGCCCGGGGCGACGGCGCTGACGCGGGGGTTCTCCTTGAGGTGGTAGCTCAGGCCCGTGATCAGGTACTGCCGGTTCTGGTCCCCGCGCGGGTAGTTGTAGAGGCTGAAGGTGTAGCCCGTGGCCAGCGCCCGGTGGCAGGACTGGCCCCGCACCCGGCTGTGGCCCGTGAGGCCTTGCTTCAGGCGCACGCGGATGTAGGCATCTCCATCGCCGTACTCCGTGTAGCCGCCCGGCCATTCGTAGGTTTCATGGCCGTCGTGCGCATGGCCCGGT
>NZ_JTKZ01000476.1:0-394 GCF_000799035.1 Delftia sp. ZNC0008 | reverse complement strand
CAAGGCCCTGGCCACGCTGGGCGGACGCGCCAGCCTCACGGCCATCGCGGGCGCGGTGGAGGAAAGCCCGGCCAAGGTCCACCGCTACCTGGCCAGCCTGATGGCCGAGGGGCTGGTGGAGCAGGACCGTGGCGGCACGCAGTACGCGCTGGCGGCCGAGGCCATGCGCGTGGGCCTGGCCGCCATGCGGCAGTCCGACCCCATCCGCCTGGCCGAGCCTGCCCTATTGCACCTGCGCGAGGCCTTGCAGGTCACCAGCTTCGTGGCCGTGATGGGCAACCTGGGGCCGACCATCGTGCGCTTCGAGGAGCCGGGCCTGCCGGTCACCGTCAATGTGCGCGTGGGCTCGGTGATGTCGCTGCTGTGGTCGGCCACGGGACGCGCCTTCTTCGCC
>NZ_JTKZ01000328.1:0-452 GCF_000799035.1 Delftia sp. ZNC0008 | reverse complement strand
CCGCGTAACTGCTCCAGCAAAGCGACATGGGCGCTGAGCAGGGGCGCGGGTGGTTTCTCGGCCAGCATGACCTCTAGCAGAGTGCCCTCGATGCGCCAGCGGGCGGGCACCACGGCGTGCTCTACCGAGTTGCCGAAGCGCGTGGACTGGCGATGGCGGACGGCACGACTGCCCTGCTCCAGCAAGGGCTGCAGCAGTTCGGCCAGGGCCTGCTCGCGCTGCGCCGTGGGCGCTTCGGCCAGCGTGATGCGCAGCGGCACGGCCTCGTAGCCGCGCAGCTGGTCGCGCCAGGCCATCCAGCCCGCCGTGTCGGGGCCGCCCAGCAGCAGGGCGAGGAAGGCGCCCAGGCCGGCCAGGGCCGATCCGGTCCACCAGGACACCTGCACAGGCTGCCGCCCGGCGATCAGCCAGCCCGTCAACCAGACCAGCGCCCCGGCGCAGATGGCTGCCAG
>NZ_JTKZ01000232.1:0-1116 GCF_000799035.1 Delftia sp. ZNC0008 | reverse complement strand
CAGCGCGTTTCCGCTGGGTCAAGGCGCCGACCAGCCCAGAGCTCACCCAGCTGACGCACACCATCGCCCACCGGGTGGGTCGCTATCTGGAACGGCAAGGCCTGCTGGAACGGGATGTCGAAAACAGCTATCTGGCCTCGGATGCGGTGGATGACGACCC
The DNA here is from genome assembly GCF_000799035.1 of Delftia sp. ZNC0008. Classification (NCBI taxonomy): domain Bacteria; kingdom Pseudomonadati; phylum Pseudomonadota; class Betaproteobacteria; order Burkholderiales; family Comamonadaceae; genus Delftia; species Delftia sp. ZNC0008. Next base: position 956 of record NZ_JTKZ01000232.1, on the reverse strand, counting down.
GATGACACCCCTGCTGGGGCACTCGATCACTTACCGTATCGCTGTCGGTTCACAGGCGGGGCGAAAGGTGTTCACTTTGCAAACTCTGCCGACCAGTGGTGATCCGTTCGGTGACGGGATTGGCAAGGTAGCCGGGTCCAGCCTGCACGCCGGCGTGGCGGCCAGGGCCGATGAACGCAAGAAGCTCGAACGGCTGTGCCGGTACATCAGCCGCCCGGCGGTATCCGAGAAGCGGCTGTCGTTAACACGAGGCGGCAACGTGCGCTACCAGCTCAAGACGCCGTACCGGGACGGCACCACGCACGTCATTTTCGAACCATTGGATTTCATTGCAAGGCTGGCCGCCCTGGTACCGAAGCCCAGAGTCAACCTAACCCGCTTCCACGGGGTGTTCGCACCCAACAGTCGGCACCGGGCGTTGGTCACGCCGGCAAAACGGGGCAGGGGCAACAAGGTCAGGGTGGCTGATGAACCGGCAACACCAGCACAACGGCGAGCGTCGATGACATGGGCGCAACGGCTCAAGCGTGTTTTCAATATCGACATCGAGACCTGCAGCGGCTGCGGCGGCGCCATGAAAGTCATCGCCTGCATTGAAGACCCTATAGTGATCAAGCAGATCCTTGATCACCTGAAGCACAAAGCCGAAACCAGCGGGACCAGGGCGTTACCCGAAAGCCGGGCGCCACCGGCTGAGCTGCTCCTGGGTCTGTTTGACTGACGAGCCTGAAGGCCAACGATACCAATCAAAATGCTGCGTTCACAGCGCCGCGGCAGGGATCCGCCGTGCTGGTTGTCGGAAAAGGAGCCGCTAGTGGGAAAGAGGAGGGTAAATTTTCAGCGTTGCTGGCTCCCCGTCAGCCGGATTGGGTTGCATCGCAGGGGTGTCGAAAGAGTCAACTGCGGTCCAAAGCTGTTGGACTTGGGTGAAAAGGGCGTTTATTCTTCCTATACGT
>NZ_JTKZ01000963.1:0-308 GCF_000799035.1 Delftia sp. ZNC0008 | reverse complement strand
GGGGCCAGCAGTACCGCCCGCCAGGCGGCGCAGTTGGGGAGTTGGTCGCCACGTTGCCCATTCCCGCAGGCCACACCGTCAAATGGGACTCGCTGTCCTCCAGTGCAGACGGCCAACGATTGCGCGCTGTGTTCATCACGGTATTGGGAAATTTCCTGCTCGTTGATCTGGCCGTTGGCGATGCCAGTCTTTCAATTGTCGCCACTTCAGAGCGCGGCTCTCGCATCGATGGATGGGAGGAATCCACCAACACCGGCACTGAGCTGGAGCCCAACATCACGGGCACCCGCATGGGCCCTATCTCCTTT
>NZ_JTKZ01000215.1:0-433 GCF_000799035.1 Delftia sp. ZNC0008 | reverse complement strand
CAGGCCCAGGGCCGCGCCTTGTGCGCGCGCCTCGGGCAGCAGGCGCTGCAGCAGGGCCAGCATGTTGTCGGTGCTGCGGATGAAGCGCGCCTGGTCGGCGCGCGGCGGCTTGCCGCCGAAGCCGCTGGTCTGGTAGAGCACGGGCAGCAGGGTGATGCCCATGCCGGCCTTGCGCGCGGCGCGCAGCAGGGCCAGGGACAGCGTGGCGTCGTCGGCGTAGGGCCGGCCATCCCGGTCGTGGTGCACGTAGTGGAATTCGCAGACCGAGGTGTAGCCGGCCTCCAGCATCTCCACGTACAGCCAGGTGGCGATGGCCTCCAGCGACTCGGGCGTGATGCGCGCGGCAAAGCGGTACATGAGGTCGCGCCAGCTCCAGAAGCTGTCCTGGGCCTCGGCGCGGTATTCGGTCAGGCCTGCAAAGGCGCGCTGGAAG
>NZ_JTKZ01000064.1:0-11717 GCF_000799035.1 Delftia sp. ZNC0008 | reverse complement strand
CCGCGTATATTCGCTGTCGGGCAGGCCGGGGATGGTGCGCAGATGCGGCTGTGCATAGAAGGAGAGCATGGCGTTTTCCGCCCAGTCGCCGCCCACCCACTGCAGCGGCTGCTCCGGGTGGCGCTGGTTCCAGGACAGCACGATGGCCTGGGCCGCATCGGCCGCGGGCCGGTAGTAGTCGGAGCTGCTCTTGCGCGCATTGCCCCAACCCGCGGCCACGCCAATCACCAGCACCACGGCCAGGCTGGGCCACCAGGCGCGGCGCAGCGCGGCCAGGGCGGCCTGCGTCGCGGCAGGCGCCTCGGCGTCCAGGTTGCGCAGCCACAGCAGCACGAAGGCATAGCCGATGGGAATGGCCCAGGGCGTGGACAGCTCCACCACGCCGGTGGCACCAAAGCCCAGCGTCGTCAGCCAGGGCATGAGGGCCAGCCAGAACAAGGTGTCGCCCCGCCCCTGCCAGGCCCAGCTGCGGCGCAGAAAGCGCGCGCTCCAGCGCAGCCAGCCACCGCCTTGCTGGCGGGCCTGCATGAAGCCATACACCAGGCACACGGCCAGCCAGGCCGGCAGCCAGTAGAAGATGGGCGCCAGCGCAAAGCGCAGCACATAGCCCCACACCACCTGCCCGCCGCCCTGGTCCATGGCATAGCCCAGCGTCACCCACTGGTGGTGGGCAATCCAGGCCACATGCGGTGCCAGCGCCAGGCCAAAGGCTGCCAGCGCCACATAGGGCCTGGGAGTGAGCAGCCACTGGCGACCTTCGCGAACCAGGAGGATGGGCAGCAGAAAGCCGGCCAGGAACACGCCGCTGTAGTACTTGCTGAGCATGCAGGCGGCCGAGACCACGCCCAGGGCCACGCTGAAGGCCAGGCCCCGCACACCCTTTTCCTGCCAGCTGGCCAGCAGCAGGGCCGCCGCCCAGGGCCACAGGGACAGCAGCTGGCTGTTGGCGTTGAACTTGCCGGCCAGCGTCGTATACGGGAAGCACCACAGCAGCAGCAGCGCCCCCAGCGGCGCCAGGCGCGCCAGCCCCAGGCGCCGGCCCAGCACATAGACACCCCACAGGCCCACGCCCACATTGGCATAGGACAGCAGGCGGTAGAAGGCGTCGTTCTGCGGAAACACCATGAACCACAGGCCGACCACCCAGGCGAAGAACGGCGGGTGCTTGTGCGTGCCCAGCTGCAGCGGCTGGGACCAGGCATAGTTCTCCAGCATGTCGTGGTAGCCGTCCAGGTTGCCATTGGCCAGCCAGGACACCAGGGCCCAGAGCAGGCAGGCCAGCGTCACCATCCAGAGCAGGCCCGCGCCCGTGGGGGCGCCGGCCGGGGCAGAGGGGGAGGGTTTCATGCAATCCCGTCGAGGTGGTGAAAAAACATGGGCGCGATTGTAGAGAGCGCCAGCCTGCCGACAGGCCTGGACTGACCGGGCCTGCCCAGTCCTGCCGCTCGGACCTGCTCAGGTCATCAACGCCACGGCACCCGAGAAGCTCAGGAAGGCCAGCACCGTGGACACCAGGATGATGCGGGCCACCCGCCCGCCATGCGCACCGAAGCGCTCGGTCAGCAGCGAGACATTGCTGGCGCTGGGCAGTGCGGCCAGCAGCACCAGGGCCACGAAGGCCTCCTCACCCAGCGGCAGGCCCAGCGCCATGGCCGCGCGGGCCACGGCCCAGACCAGCAGCGGATGGACCAGCAGCTTGGCCAGCGCGATGGGCACGTAGTCGCGCGCGGCCACGCGCTCATGGCTGTTCATCTGCGAGCGCGCCAGCACAGCGCCTATGGTGAACAGCGCCACGGGCGAGGCCGCGCCCGCCAGCATGGCCACGGTGCGGTCGATGGGGCCGGGCAGCGTCCAGCCCGCCGCCGACGCCACTGCGCCCAGCACGATGGACCAGGGCATGGGGTTGGAGGCCATGCCCGCCAGCGCGCGGCGCAATGCCACCGTCACACCGTGCCCGCCCGGCATTCCAAGGCGCGACAGCGCAATGCACAGCGAGGTGGTCACCACCATGTCGATGGCCATGGTGACGATGACCGGGCCCGCCGCACGCTCACCCAGCAGCGCCACCAGCATGGGCACGCCCATGAAGCCGGTATTGGGGAAGGCGGCCACCAGTGCGCCGAAGGCCGCATCGTTCCAGCCCACGCCCCGCAGCGTGAGCGCCACGGTGGCGCCCACCATCAGCAGCGCGCACAGCAGGTAGACCACGGAGACGCCCACATCCAGCAGTTGCGCGATCGGCGTCTGCGCGCCAAAGCGAAACAGCATGCAGGGCAGCGCGAAATACAGCACGAAGGCGTTGAGCCCCGGTATCGCCGCCTGCGGCAGCACGCCACGCCAGGTGGCTGCGAAGCCGCAGGCCACGAGAGCGAAGAAGGGGAAGGTGATCAGCAGGACGGACAGCACGCGGCGATTCTGGCAGCAAGCCGGCGCGTACGCTGCGCGCCCGTGGCGCACCGGTGACGGCGGGCGAAAAAAAACCTGCCGGAATCCGTCTCCGGCAGGTCTGGCGGCAAGAGCGCGGGCGCTCTCAGAGTGCCAGGTCCTTTTCGATCTCCTGCACCTTGCGGCGGGCCAGCGCCAGGTTGGAGCGGCTCTTGTCCAGCACCAGGTAGAAGAACACGCCTTCATGGGCGGCCACGGGCCGGATGACGTGGTACTGGTGGGTCAGGGTGATCAGGATGTCGTCGATGGCATCGTCCAGCTTGAGCATGCGCATGGTCTTGAGCTTGGCGCGCACCACCTCCGTGTTGCCGGCGGCGGCCAGCTCCATGTCGAGGCCGGAGCCCGCGCTGCCCATCAGCATGCCGCTGGTGCTGTCCACCAGGGCTGCGCACAGGGCGCCATCGATGCCCAGCAGGCCGTTCAGAGAATCATGTATCGAAGCCATATGCCACCTCTTTCAAATAGCAAGGGCAGGCGATGCGATGGACTCATCGCGCCCGCTCCTCGGGGGAGAAAACTCTTGAATCGGATACGGGGGTCAGAGACGGGACAGATCGCCGGCCACTTCGCCCGCGGCCCACAGCGCACGTCCCAGCAAGGCGCTTTGATCGACCACCATGCACAGGATGGCCGGGTGGCTGCCGCCGACGGCCTGGAAAAGGACGGTACCCAGTTCGGTCTCGAAGGTCAGGCGGTGGCAGGACTTGTGGCCTATCTCGGCGGCCACGGCCTTTGCCATGGCCATCAGCGAGCCCGCCATGGCAGACAGGCGCTCCGTCGGCAGCTCGCTCTTGACCCGCAGGGCCGTGATCTCGAAACCATCGGGCGTGCACAGCAAGGCGATATGCACGCCCTCAAGAGGCGCCACCACGCGATTGAGTGCAACTTGGCCAGCTTCGATCACGGTGGAGGAAATCTGGGGATGCGTTGGTGTCTTCATGCCTGACTTTGCAAGGAAAGCAAGGAAACGAGCACCCCCAGCGCATCCAGCAACTGCTGCCGGTCACGGGGGTCCGCCTGGATGACAGGCACTATACCGCGACCTCGATCGGCCAAGGCGGTGCTGAACGCCTCCTGCTGTTGTTCGCTGGCGTCACGGCAACTGAGCAGAAGCACCTGGGGTTCGACCTCCAGGGTGGCGATCTCGGACAGGAGCTGCGCGGCATAGTCCGGCGCCGAGGCATCGCCCACATCCACCATCAGCAGCACGCCCACCGAAGCATTGAGCACCCAGCGGCGCACGAAGTCGAAGCGGTCCTGGCCCGGGCTGCCCACCAGCTGCAGCCGCATTCCCTCGCCCAGATCGATCTCGCCGAACTCCGCGCCCACGGTGGTGAACTCCTTGGAATGGGCGGCCCGGTCGAGATTGGGCACATCCGTTGCGGCCATCAGCGCTCCGCACAGGCTGCGCAGCGCCGTGGTCTTGCCGATGCCCATGGGGCCGATCAGGCTCACCCGCACCAGTCCCGCACCGGGCTGGTCGCTCATCCACATGCTCATGCCTGCCCTCCGCGGCGTATCCAGCCGGTCAGCCGCTGCACCCACTGGCGCGACAGGCCTGGCGCCACGGCAGTGGCAGCCCCGTGCGCCTGCGCGCGGTGGCCGCCCAGCGGCGTTGGACCGTCCGCACGGGCCGGCCTCAGGCTGCAATCGAGAGTGCCGCGCAGCCGGGGGTGGCGCAGCAGCTCGGCCACGGCGGCAGGCGCCATGCCGCTGTGCTCGCACAGTGTGGCCACATCCATCGGGCCACGGCACAGCATGGCCAGGGCCCGCAGGGATTCGGCACTGTTCCAGGGCGCGGGCAGCGCCACCCATGCCTTGAGCCGGAATTGGTAGCGGCAGCCCTCAGCCTGCTGCCGAAGGTCATCCAGGGCGCGCACCAGGGTCTGCGAGGACGCCACCTGCTGGCGCACCGTCCAGTCCATGAGAAAGACGGCGGCCCGGTCCAGCATGTCGATCAGGTCGGAGAGCGTGAAATCCAGATCCAGATAGGTGGCCAGGCGCTGGGGCGTGCGTTCCAGGTGCTGCCCCTGGGGCACACCGCCCACATAGACCACGCAAGGCAGCCATCCGGCCGCCTCGGGCACGGGCAGGCTGCCGTCCACCACCAGCACCTGGGCGCTGACCAGGGGCACCTGCCGCCAGCCGCGCAGCGACTTGCGGGACGCCACGGCAAACAATGTCTCAAAACGCTGCTTGAGCAGCGGCGACCACAGCTCGGCAGCCAGGCCAATCTCATCGGTAGTGCGAGCCAACTTCAACGCCTCCCCGGATAGCAGCGGGAAATGAACAGATCGAGGTCGCCTGGAGCAAATATAGGCGAGCACTGATATTTTCGATAGTTTTCGCTCAACGATCACACCCATCAATGTGAACTTTTCTATCGGTGGCTGTACAGCCACAGACAGCTCCCCGCGGGTCGCGAGATTTGTCGCCGAATTCCAAGGGTGCTTACACCTGCCCGGACGGCCCCGACCCCCGAAGCGGTATGCTCCCGCTTCCCTCACTTTCACGCCTTTCCCCGCGCAACGCACCCATGTCCGCAGGACTCAATCTGGCCCAGCTCCAGGCCGTCCACTACACCGAAGGCCCCTGCCTGGTCCTGGCCGGCGCGGGCTCGGGCAAGACACGCGTGATCACGCACAAGATCGGACGCCTGATCGAGACGGGCATGGCGCCACGGCGCATCGCTGCCATCACCTTCACCAACAAGGCAGCGGCCGAAATGCGCGAGCGCGCGGCCGGCCTCATCGGCCGACAGGCCAAGGATGTGCTGGTCTGCACCTTCCACGCCCTGGGCGTGCGCATGGTGCGCGAGGACGGCCATGTGCTGGGCCTCAAGCCCCAGTTCAGCATCCTGGATGCCGACGACGTGACGGGCATCCTCAAGGACTGCTCGGGCGGCACCACCGACCTGGCCACGGCGCGCCAGTGGCAATGGACCATCAGCAACTGGAAGAACGCCGGCTGGGACAGCCGCAAGGCCCTGGCCATGGCCCAGGACGACAACGAACGCAGCACGGCGCTGATCATGCAGCGCTACGAAGAGCGCCTGACCGCCTACCAGAGCGTGGACTTCGACGACCTGATCGGCATGCCCATGCGCCTGCTCAAGAACCACGCCGAGGTGCGCGAGAAATGGCAGCGCCTGCTGGGCCATGTGCTGGTAGACGAATACCAGGACACCAACGCCACGCAGTACGAGCTGCTCAAGCTGCTGGTGGGCAGCCGGGCCCACTTCACGGCCGTGGGCGACGACGACCAGAGCATCTACGGCTGGCGCGGCGCCACGCTGGACAACCTCAAGAAGCTGCCGGTGGAGTTCCCGCAGCTCAAGGTGATCAAGCTGGAGCAGAACTACCGCTCCACCTCGGCCATCCTGCGTGCGGCCAACAACGTGATCCAGCCCAACCCCAAGCTCTATCCGAAGACGCTGTTCTCGGAGCTGGGCGAAGGCGAGCCCGTGCGCATCGTGGACTGCGACACCGAGGAGCACGAGGCCGAGCGCGCCGTGGCCCGCATCCAGAGCCTGCGCGCGGCCAGCAACCCGCCGCCGGACTGGAAGGATTTCGCCATCCTCTACCGCGCCAACCACCAGGCCAAGCCCTTCGAGAAGGCCTTGCGCAAGGCCAACATTCCCTACAAGGTCTCGGGCGGCACCAGCTTCTTCGACCGCGCCGAGATCAAGGACCTGTGCGCCTGGTTCCGGCTGTGGATCAACAACGACGACGACCCCGCCTTCCTGCGCGCCATCGGCACACCCAAGCGCGGCATAGGCCACACCACGCTGGGCAAGCTGGGCGAGTTTTCCTCGCAGCACAAGCTCAGCATGTTCGGCGCCCTGTTCGCGCACATGCTGGAAGCGGCCCTGCCCAAGAAGGCGCATGACAGCCTGCTGGAGTTCGGCCGCTACATCAACGACCTCGAATACCGCGCCCGCCACACGCTGGGCGCCGAGCAGTCGCGCGGCTTCATGCTCGACTGGCTCAAGGAGATCGGCTACGAGCAGTACCTCTACGACAGCGAGGACAGCGAATCGGTGGCCGCCGCGCGATGGAGCAACGTGCTGGAGTTCTGCGACTGGATGGCCCAGCGCGCCGGCGGCCAGATCGAGGATGCGGCGGGAACGACCACGCACACCGAGGTCAAGAGCCTGCTGGAGGTGGCGCGCAACATCGCCCTGCTGTCCACCATCAGCGAGCGCGAGAAGGAGCAGGACATGGTCATCCTGTCCACGCTGCACGCCTCCAAGGGCCTGGAGTGGCCGCATGTGATGCTGGTCGGCGTGACCGAGGGCATGCTGCCCTTCAAGCTCGACGACGACGATGGCCGCCAGCAAAAGGTCAGCGACGAGACCGCCCAGCGCCTGCAGGAAGAGCGCCGCCTCATGTACGTGGGCATCACGCGCGCCCGGCGATCGCTGGCCGTGAGCTGGACCAAGCGCCGCAAGAAGGGCCGCGAGATGGTCTCCACCCTGCCCAGCCGCTTCATCAAGGAAATGGGCCTGGACGCCGCCACCTCGCGCGAGGACCCGCGCGAGAAGCTGCGCCAGCTGCGCGCCGAGTTCGCGCTCAAGGCGCAGCAGTCCACGCCCGCCGACTCCTGATTCCCCGAAAGACACCGCATGCGTTTTTACCGCCCCGTTCTCAGCCTGGCGCTGGTGGCCGTGACCGCCGCCTGCTCCAGCACCGCCTTGCAGCCCACTGCCCAGGCCACCCCACAGTCCACCGCCCAGGCCAAGGCCGCACCCAAGGCCGCCCGCACAACCTCCGCACAGTCCCCTCTCTCATGCCCCGAGGGCGAGGAAATGAAGGACAGCCAGCTGCAGGGCGAGTGGACCGGCACGGTCGAAGGCCAGGCCCGGCCCGTGCGCCTGCAGCTGGGGCCGCACCCCCAGTGGAAGGGCAACGTCAAGGGCACGATCGCGCGCGGCGCAGACACCCGGCCCATGGTCGGCGACGTGGCCGATGACCACATCACGCTGGAAGAAAGCGCCGACGGCAAGCGCATCACCGCCACCTGGCTGGGCGATGTCGTCGAAGGCAGCTGCGCCCGCGAGATCCGCGGCAACTACCTCGAAGGCGAGGATGCCGCGCCCCGGCCCTTCGTGCTGCGCAAGCTCGCGCCCTGACCGGCCCCCGAGCCTGCACACGAGCCCCCTGCTGCCTCTTCACTCATTACCCCTTACTCTTCGCTCCTTCCATCACCGGACCCCTGCCATGACGAATCCTCCACACCTGGATCGCCGCAAGCGCCCAAGCCGCACGCCGACACCCCTGCAGTGGGCCCTGGCCATGGGCCTGGGCGCCACGCCCTGGCTCGGCGCCCAGGCGCAGACCGCGCCCCGCCCCCTGTCCGAGGACGCCTGGCGCCAGTGCGCCGCCACCACGGACAACCAGTCTCGCCTGGCCTGCTTCGACACCTGGGCACAGCAGCAGCAACCGCTGACCGCGCCGCCAGCCACCGGCTGGAGTGCTCCGGCCGCCAGCGCCGCAGCCGATCCTGGCGCCCTGCCCACGCCCGCCCCCGTGGTGACGGCCGACAGCGGCCAGGGCCTGGCGCTGCCCACCACCCCCACCAATGGCGGCTGCCGCGACCCGCGCTACAGCGAGCTGTCGCGCTACTACGAGCTGGAACCGGGCAGCGACTGCGGCACCTTCAGCTTCCGCGGCTACCGGCCCATGTCCGTGTCCGTGGTGACGGCCGACCATGTCAACCGGCAGCCCACCACGCCCGGCAAGGACCCTGCACAGTCGCAGCCCTACAAGACCGAGGAAATGCGCGTGCAGCTGTCCGTGCGCACCAAGGTCGCCCAGGGCCTGCTGACCGGCAGCACCTCGGCGGGCAAGGACTCGCTGTGGGTCGGCTACACCCAGCAGTCGTACTGGCAGCTGTTCAGCCCCGCCATCTCGCGGCCCTTCCGCAACACGGACCACGAGCCCGAGATCTTCTACGTCTACCCCACCGATGCCCGGCTGCCCTTCGGCTGGCGCTGGCGCTACAGCGGCGTGGGACTGGTGCACCAGTCCAACGGCCAGAGCGATCCGCTGTCGCGCAGCTGGAACCGCTGGTATCTGATGACCGGCTTCGAGCTGGACAACCGCTGGCAGCTGCACGCCAAAGCCTGGCAGCGCATCCGCGAAAGCGCCGAGCACGACGACAACCCGCGCATCCAGGACTACATAGGCCGGGGCGAGGTGAAACTGGGCTGGAACGTCAATGCGCAGAACTATCTGGGCTTCACTGCGCGCGGCTCGCTGGGCCAGGGCCGCGGCTCCGGCCGCGTCGAATGGCTGCGCACCCTAGGCGAAGGATGGAACGGTGGCAAGAGCAATTTGCGCCTGCATGTCCAGCTTTTCAGCGGATACGGTGACAGCCTGATCGATTACAACTACAAGCGCACCGTGCTCAGCGTGGGCTTCAGCCTTCTGGACTTCTAGAAGGCCGGCCCTCGCGGGCACGCTTTGCCGCTTGCCCTTCGCGGGGAAGCCCCGCCCCGCTGGCTGCATTGCCAGCGGCCGGGGCCATGCGTCAGAATGCGCCGATGCCCCGGGCCTTTGCAGGCAGGCCCGGAACCCGCCCCAGAACGAACCGCGGAGGTCCGCCATGGATTTGCAATACCAGCTCAAGGCCGGCAGTTACTGCCTGTACGACATGCGCGAGACGCCCAGTGCCATCACGGGCGAGCGCCGCTGCCGGCTCAGGACCGAGCTGGTGGCCATTGCCTTCGACCTGGTCACGGGCCAGGTCCATGAGCATGGCTCGCCCACGCGCATCCATGCCTGGGCGCTGTGCACGCGCCGGCGGCTGCGCGCGGCCGGCGACTGGGACCAGGCCGACAGCATCGTCGTGGTCTCCGGGCCCCTGCCGGTGGATGAGATCAACAAATGCCTGGGCATACGCGGCTACTGCCGCCGCATGTTCCAGCGCCTGGCCAGCCTGCCGCACGGCAAGCTGCAGCCCCACGCGCATTCGCACGCTCATGGTGCCCACGGCGCCTACGGAGCTTACGGCGCCCATGCAGGCCGGCACCAGAGCCATCAGGGCCAGCAGCGGCGGGCTGCCTGAAGGCCCGCGCGCCTGCCCGGCGCGGCCTCACTCGGGACTCAGGTCCTGCTCCTCATCTTCATCGCGCGGCTCGGCATGCTTGACGATGGTCACCGGCAGCCGGCTGTTGCGCGCCACCTCGCGCGAGACCGAGCCGATCAGCACGCGCCGCAGGCCGCCCTGGCCCAGCGCGCCGATGATGATCTGCTCGCAGCCCGTGCTCTCGGCAATGTCGGCCAGCGCGGCGGCGGGCTCGCCCAGGCCGATCTCCACCTCGTAGGAAATGCCGGCAGCCCGCACCAGGGCCACGGCCGGCGCCACCAGGTGCATACCGGCGTCCACGCTGGCGGCGGCGATCATGTCCGAGTCCTGCGTGGCCAGCTCGAACAGCGAGGCCTCCTGCTGCACATGGGCCAGCACGAAATGCGCCTGAAGGCCCTGGCGCACCAGGGAGATGGCGTGGTGCACGGCATCCAGCGAGGGCTCGGACCCGTCGACGGCAATCATGATCTTCAGCATGCAGACCTCCTTTTTTGTAGCTGGCGAATCGCAACCACCCCAGTGTAGACGCGGGCCGGCTAAGCCGGACGGGCTCCGGGGACAGTCGCGGCGCGTCCGACACGCGCATGCGGCCATCTGGGACAATGGAGGGCTATGCTGCAATTCGACCTGCTCAAGACCGATCCCTCCAGCCACGCGCGCCGCGGCCAGCTCACGCTCAACCACGGCGTGGTGCAGACACCCATCTTCATGCCCGTGGGCACCTATGGCACCGTCAAGGGCGTGATGCCGCGCAGCCTGCAGGAGATGGGCGCGCAGATCATCCTGGGCAACACCTTCCACCTGTGGATGCGCCCGGGGCTGGACATCATGCAGAGCTTCGGCGGCCTGCACGGCTTCGAGAAGTGGGACAAGCCCATCCTCACCGACTCGGGGGGCTTTCAGGTCTGGAGCCTGGGCGCCATGCGCAAGATCACCGAGGAAGGCGTGCACTTCGCCAGCCCGGTCAATGGCGACAAGCTGTTCATGTCGCCCGAAGTCAGCATGCAGATCCAGACGATCCTGAACTCGGACATCGTCATGCAGCTGGACGAATGCACGCCCTACGAGACCAACGGCCACAAGACCACCGAGGCCGAGGCACGCAAGAGCATGGAGATGAGCCGCCGCTGGGCCAAGCGCTCCAGCGACGAATTCCAGCGCCTGGGCAACCCCAACGCGCTGTTCGGTATCGTGCAGGGCGGCATGTACGAGAACCTGCGCGAGGAATCGCTGCAGGCCCTGGTCGAGATGGACTTCCCCGGCTACGCCGTGGGCGGCGTCTCGGTGGGCGAGCCCAAGGACGAGATGCTGGCCATCATGGCCCACACGCCGCACCGCCTGCCGGCCCACAAGCCGCGCTACCTGATGGGCGTGGGCACGCCCGAGGACCTGGTGCAGGGCGTGGCCGACGGCGTGGACATGTTCGACTGCGTCATGCCCACGCGCAATGCGCGCAACGGCACCATCTTCACGCGCTATGGCGACCTGAAGATCCGCAATGCCCGCCACAAGACCGACCACCAGCCGCTGGACCCCAGCTGCACCTGCCACGCCTGCGCCGGTGCCAGCGGCGTGAGCTGGGAGCAAGGCGGACGCGACGGCTTCTCGCGCGCCTACCTGCACCATCTGGACCGCTGCGGCGAGATGCTGGGCCCCATGCTCACCACCATCCACAACCTGCACTACTACCTGAACCTGATGCAGGAAGTGCGCAATGCGCTGGAGGCGGGCAACTTCACTGAAATGCGCGCACGCTTCAAGGCCGAGCGCGCCCGGGGCGTCTGACGCCCCGCAGCCGATCGTTCAGGTCACTCAGGTGGTCAGGGTCGCTCAGGTCGCCATATCCTTGAGCGACCAGGACACGCCGGTCTCGAAGCCGGCGCGCATCTCGTCGGCCACGCGCTCCAGCTCGTCCAGAAACAGGCGCATGGCGGCCGCCCTGGTGTAGCCGATGCGCTGGTACAGACAGCTTGGCAGCTGTGCTCCTGCATCGTGCAGGGGCCGCCAGAGCAGGCGGCCGGCCGCCACATCCTCGGCCACGTTGTCGGGCACCAGAAATCCCAGGGCGTCAGCGACAGGAAGTAGAAGGCCAGCGCGTAGCCCAGGACCGTGACCATGCTGGGCCACAGCCGCGTGAAGCCTTCGGACTGCTTGAGGCAGGAGGTGGCCGCCACCTCGGCGAC
>NZ_JTKZ01000164.1:0-1503 GCF_000799035.1 Delftia sp. ZNC0008 | reverse complement strand
GCCACGATGGCCGATGCCGTCGCGCGGTCCGTGGGTGCCGAGATGTGGGGCAGAACGGTCACGGCAGGGTGCGCCCATTGCCAGGACGATTCTGGCAGGGGCTCCTGGTCGAACACGTCCAGCACGGCATGGGCCAGACGGCCGCCGTCCAGGGCGGTGCGCAGCGCGGCATCGTCCACGATGGGGCCGCGCGCAAAGTTGATCAGCGAGGCATGGGCAGGCAGCGCGGCCAGCGCCTGCGCGCCGACGATGCCGCGCGTCTGCGGCGTGAGCGGCAGCAGGCATACGAGGATGTCGGTCTGCGCCAGCATGGCGGGCAGCTCGGCATCACCCGCATGGCATTGCACGCCGTCCATCTGCCTGGGCGTGCGGCTCCAGCCGCGCACCTGGAAGCCGGCCGACAGCAGCCGCTGCGCGGCGGCCTTGCCCAGTGCGCCCAGGCCCAGCAGCGATACCGTCCTGTCCTGCGCGCGCACGCCGTCATGCGCCAGCCATTGGCGCGCGGCCTGCTGCCGGGCATAGCGCGGCATGTCGCGGTGCAGGTACAGGGTCCAGGCCAGCACGGCCTCGGCCATGGTGGCGGCCAGTTGCGGGTCCACCAGGCGGACGATGCGCAGGTCGGTATCGCCCAGGTCGGCCACCAGGCGCTCCACGCCGGCCCAGACGCTGTGCACCCATTGCAGGCGCGGCAGCGTGCGCAGGTCAGCGGGCTGGGGGTTGGCGACGATGGCGACCTCGCAGGCCGCGCGCTGGTCGGCATCCAGCGTATCGAGCGCCACCACGCGCTCCTCGGGCAGGGCCGCCTGCAGGGCCTGCAGCCAGGCCTGGGCGGCCGGATAGCCGGGTGCGCAGACGAAAGGAAGCGGGGGGAGCGAGGCGCGAGGAGACAGCGAGCCGCTCATTTGGCGAAGACCTTGTCCAGGTCGGCGAAGCCCTTGACCTCGATGGGATTGCCGCTGGGGTCGCGGAAGAACATGGTGGCCTGCTCGCCGGGCTCGCCCTCGAAGCGGATGCCGGGCTGCAGCACGAAGTCCACCACGCCGCCGGACAGCCGCGCGGCCAGGGCCTTCCAGTCGTCCATGGCCATCACCAGGCCCAGGTGGGGCATGGGCACCATGTGGTCGCCCACGCGGCCGGTGTTCGTGACCGGGAAGGGCTCGCCCAGGTGCAGCGAGATCTGGTGGCCGAAGAAGTCGAAGTCCACCCAGGTCTCGGTGCTGCGGCCTTCCTGGCAGCCGAGCAGCGTGCCGTAGAAGGCGCGCGCTTCGTCCAGATCGCGGACATGGTAGGCAAGGTGGAAGCTGGTGCGCATGGCTGATCCTTTGGTTGTGCTTGTGGTGCAGGCAGGTTCGCAGGCCGTGGCCTGCCGTGGGTGGCGCGAGCCTAGCAGAGGCTTTTCAAAAGTGATAGCGTTGATTTCTTTGCAATCCCCAAGGAAATCTTTTGGATACCCGCTATCTCAAGAGCCTGATCGCCGTGGTGGACAGCGGCTCCATCACGCGG
>NZ_JTKZ01000152.1:0-889 GCF_000799035.1 Delftia sp. ZNC0008 | reverse complement strand
CGGCCTCTGACTGGCTCACGCGGGCTGCCCGGCCAGGGCCAGGTCGGCGGCTTCGGGAACGGGCTGCTGTACCTCGGCCTGGGCCTGCACCAACTGCTGCAGCGCACCCCGCAGCACCGGGGCCGACAGCTGCACGGTCAGCTCGATGCGCTGGCGCAGCGATTCGCTGTGGACCTGGCCGTCCTGGATGTCCTCGGGCGTGGAGTACACGCCAATGGGCAGGGTGAGGGCCGAGAAAAAGCCGAACAGCGGGCGCAGCTGGTGGTCCAGGATGAGGGCGTGGCGCGGGCTGCCGCCGGTGGCGGCCAGCAGCACGGGCGTGCCCTGCAGCGCGTCCAGGTCGATGAGGTCGAACAGGTGCTTGAGCAGGCCCGGCAGGCTGGCGCGGAAGACCGGCGCGCCGACGATCAGGAAGTCGGCCTGCTCGATGGCTTCGATGGCCTGCAGCGTGGCCGGCGGCAGGTCGTTCTTGGACAGGGCCGCGCCCAGATGGGGCTGCAGGTCCAGCAGGTCGATGACCTGTGCCTGCAGCGGCAGCTCCTGGCCCAGGCGGGCATGCAGGGCGTCCAGCAGGACACGGGTGCGGGAGGGGCGGCTCAGGCTGCCATTGACGATGACAGTCTTCAGCGATCGGCTCATGGAAACTCCTTGGCGTGGGTTCCAGGAGGCAGCGCGGCATGCGGTTTGCGAAGACTGCCAGCCCGGATGAGGTGGGATGGATGCCTTCATTACAGGGCCGAACGCCGGTATGGCGAAAGAAACTTAACGCATTTGCTTATCGGTTTGGGTGCCTTGGCAAGTGCTTGTTTCTGAAGGGGATTTTGTGGCGCATGGCATGTGCTAATGCGTTCTGGCGATATGGGCACGGCCGCTGCGCCCGTCCACGCGG
>NZ_JTKZ01000546.1:0-578 GCF_000799035.1 Delftia sp. ZNC0008 | reverse complement strand
CCGCTCTGGTCTTCGCGGCTCAGCGGGCCTGCCGGGTAGCGGCCGTACGGCCCGTGCGGGCCGCTGCCGGGCTGAAGGCTTTGTGCACGGCCCCGCACGACTTCGGATGCCACGGCGGCAGCCAGTTCCGCATCTTCGGCCGCCAGTGCCTTCGCATAGAAGGCGGCGCTGCGCGGCTCGCCATGCAGCCCGGCCGTGAAGGCGGCCAGGGCCAGCCGCTCGCGCAGCGAGACCGTGCCGGGCACGGGCTCGGCGGGCGTGAACAGGGCGGCAAAACTCTGCTGGGCCTGCGTGCGCGCCTCGGTGCGGTGGCGGCGCACGCGGTCCAGGGCGCTGCCGGGGGTGATGCCGGCGAGGTGGTCGATGACGTCGTCCGGAAAACGGGGCTGTACGGTGGTGTTCATGGTCATGCGGCTTGCAGCAGTCCGGCCCGGGCTGCGGGGAGGGAAGAGGGTGCCTGCAGATCTGCACGGCGCCAGCCCAGGGCTGGTGCCACATGGGCGGCCGTCAGCTCGATGGAGCGCAGGATGGCGTCGTGCGGCGGGTCGATGGAATGCACCTGGAAGACGATGTCGCTC
>NZ_JTKZ01000974.1:0-357 GCF_000799035.1 Delftia sp. ZNC0008 | reverse complement strand
GTTGCCGTCCGTGGCTTCCATGAGCTGGCCTGCCGCATCCCAGCGGTAGCGCTGCAGCCGCTGGTCGAACCCTTCTTCCTGCACGAGCCGGTCCAGCGCGTCCCAGGCAAAGCGGCTTTGCGCACCGTTTTCGTTGACGAGGCGCAGGAGGCGGCCGGCGCTGTCGTATTCGAAGGCCAAGGTGAGGCCCCCGTGCGTTCTCTGGATGAGCCGGCCCCAGAGGTCGTAGCGCAGGTGGATGTGGGTGTCGGCGGCCGGTGCAGCAGGGCTTTGTCCCCCCATGAGAGGGGCGAGCGGGGGCTGGGCCGGTTCGATGCGCGTGAGGTGGCCTGCGCTGTCGTAGTGGTAGCGCTCGAT
>NZ_JTKZ01000276.1:5183-5352 GCF_000799035.1 Delftia sp. ZNC0008 | reverse complement strand
CCTGGCCTGCGGCGGCGACGTGCATGTGCTGGTGGCGGGCGAGAATGCCGGCGCCGCTGCGCAGGCCGCTGCTCAGATCGCTGGCGTGTCCAAGGTCATCCACGCCGACGGCGCCAGCCTGAAGGACGGCCTGGCAGAGAACATTGCAGCGCAAGTGCTGGCAATTGCT
>NZ_JTKZ01000276.1:0-5173 GCF_000799035.1 Delftia sp. ZNC0008 | reverse complement strand
GCGCGTGGCCGCCAAGCTGGACGTGGCCCAGATCAGCGACATCACCAAGGTGGACAGCGCCGACACCTTCGAGCGCCCCATCTACGCGGGCAACGCCATTGCCACGGTGCAAAGCAGCGACAAGATCAAGGTCATCACCGTGCGTGGCACGGGCTTTGACGCAGCGGCCACCACGGGCGGCAGCGCCCAGGTGGAGCAGCTGGCCGCCGCTGGCGACAGCGGCAAGAGCAGCTTCGTGGGCCGTGAAGTGACCAAGAGCGACCGCCCTGAGCTGACGGCCGCCAAGATCATCGTCTCCGGCGGACGCGCGCTGGGCAGCAGCGAGAAGTTCCAGGAAGTCATCACGCCCCTGGCCGACAAGCTGGGCGCGGCCATCGGTGCTTCGCGCGCTGCGGTGGACGCAGGCTATGCGCCCAACGACCTGCAGGTCGGCCAGACCGGCAAGATCGTGGCGCCGCAGCTGTACATCGCCCTGGGCATCTCGGGCGCCATCCAGCACTTGGCCGGCATGAAGGACTCCAAGGTGATCGTGGCGATCAACAAGGACCCCGAGGCACCGATCTTCTCGGTGGCCGACTACGGCCTGGAAGCCGACCTGTTCCAGGCCGTGCCCGAGCTGGTGCAGGCGCTGTAAGCGACCAAAGCTGAAAAATGAGGGGCACAAGGCCCCTCTTTTTCCGTCACGGATGCCGGGATGGCCCGCTGGTCATGGTTCGCGGCAACGACTACAACAACGGCTTTGGCCGCCAGCGGGTGCTGGCAATGGCATGAACCGAGAGGGAGATTGAAATGAAGATGATGCGCTTGCGCCTGGCCCGCACGGCCGTGGCCTTTGTCTGTGGCGCCATGGCGCTGGCCGCGGAGGCCAATGCCTGGGTGGTGGGGCAGGTGGCACCCATGTCGGGAGCCGGCGCGACGCAGGGCCGGGCCTATGCCCAGGGCATGCGACTTTACTTCGACCAGATCAACAAGGCCGGCGGCGTGCAGGGCCAGCCCGTGCAACTGGTCACGGTGGACGATGTGGGCCACCCCGATGAAACCGTGGACAAGACCCGCAAGCTGCTGGACGAGTCCAAGCCCGTGGTGCTGGCCGGCTACTTCGGCAACCGCAACATGGCTTCGCTGCTGGACAGCAAGCTGCTCGACCAGTCCCAGATCTCCCTGGTGGGTTACCAGAGCACGGACACGCGGGTGCTGAGCCATCCCCAGATCTTCAGCACGCGCGCCAACCTGCCCGAGGAAATGGCCAAGATCGCCTCGCACCTGGCCACCGTGGGCATCACGCGCCTGGCCCTGCTGCATGACGAACGCCCGGATGCCAAGGCCGTGGCGGAACTCGTGGACAAGGCAATTGCGCCTTCCAAGGCCAAGCTGGTGGTCAGCGCCTCGCTGAGCACGGGCAAGGGCGCCATGGACAAGGCCGTGTCCCAGTTGCAAAAGGCCCAGCCTTCGGCGCAGGCCGTGATGGTGGTGGCCTCCAGCCCCGTGACCTCGGCCTTCGTCGAGGCGTACCGCATGGCGGGCGGCACGGCCCAGATCTACGCGACATCGGAAGCCGATATCGAGCAGCTGGCCAAGCGCCTGCCCGTGGAGTTCATGAGCGGCCTGTCCATTGCCCAGGTCGTGCCCAGTCCCTACAAGGTGACCATGCGCCTGAACAAGGAGTTCAGGGACGCGGCCACCGCTGCCGGCAAGTCGCTGACCGTGCCGGTCAGCTACGCCATGATGGAAGGCTATGTGAACGCCCGCGTCATCGTGGAGGCCATGCGCCGCACCCAGCCGCTGACGCGCGAGAAGCTGGCCGCTTCGCTGCGCGGCCTGGACGCCTTCGATCTGGGCGGCTACTGGGTTACCTATCGTCCGGGCTCGCAGGCGGGCTCGAAATTCGTGGATTTGTCCATCGTCAACGCATCGGGCCGCGTCACGCAATAACGCAGCAATGCAGTAGTGCCGTGGCGGCGCGCCCGCTGTCCCAGGTCGCCGCGCGCTGCGCGCCGGCGGTCCAGGCTCTGTTCAGGAAGGTTCAACAATGACTTACTCGGCTCCCCTCAAAGACATGCTGTTCGCCATGGAGCATCTGGCCCAGATCGACCAAGTGGCGCAGTTGCCCGGTTTCGAGGAGGCTGGCCTCGAGACCGCCCAGGCCGTGCTGGAGGAATGCGCCAAGCTGTGCGAAGGCGTGGTGGCGCCGCTGAACCTGCCGGGCGACGTGGCGCCTTCCAGCCTCAAGGACGGCGTGGTCACCACCACGGCGGGCTTCAAGCAGGCCTTTCGCCAGTACGCCGAAGGCGGCTGGCAGGGCCTGCAGCATCCGCAGGATTTTGGCGGCCAGGGCCTGCCCAAGACGATTGGCGCGGCCTGCGTGGAAATGCTCAACAGCGCCAACCTGAGCTTTGCGCTGTGCCCGCTGCTGACCGACGGCGCCATCGAGGCCCTGCTGACGGCGGGCAGCGATGAGCTCAAGGCCACCTATCTCGAGAAGCTGGTGACCGGCGAGTGGACCGGCACCATGAACCTGACCGAGCCCCAGGCCGGCTCCGACCTGGCCCTGGTGCGCACCAAGGCCGATCCGCAGCCCGATGGCAGCTACAAGGTCTTCGGCACCAAGATCTTCATCACCTATGGCGAGCACGACATGGCCGAGAACATCGTCCATCTGGTGCTGGCCCGCGTGGCCGGGGCGCCCGAGGGCGTCAAGGGCATCAGCCTGTTCGTGGTGCCCAAGTTCCTGGTCAACAAGGATGGCTCGCTGGGCGCGCGCAACGATGTGCACTGCGTGAGCATCGAGCACAAGATGGGCATCAAGGCCTCGCCCACGGCCGTGCTGCAGTACGGCGACAACGGGGGCGCCATCGGTTACCTGGTGGGCGAGGAAAACCGCGGCCTCGAATACATGTTCATCATGATGAACGCGGCCCGCTACGCCGTGGGCGTGCAGGGCATTGCCGTGGCCGAGCGCTCCTACCAGCATGCCGTGGCCTATGCCCGCGAGCGCGTGCAAAGCCGCCCCGTGGACGGCAGCGTCAAGGCCAGCGCCACCATCATCCACCACCCCGATGTGCGCCGCATGCTCATGACCATGCGCGCCTACACCGAGGGCTGCCGCGCCATGGCGGCCACGGCCGCTGCGGCCTACGACGCATCCCACCACCATGCCGATGCCCAGGTGCGCGAGGCCAATGCGGCCTTCTATGAATTCATGGTGCCCCTGGTCAAGGGCTACAGCACCGAGATGAGCCTGGAAGTCACCAGCCTGGGCGTGCAGGTGCACGGCGGCATGGGCTTCATCGAGGAGACGGGCGCCGCCCAGTACTACCGCGACGCCAAGATCCTGACCATCTACGAAGGCACGACCGCCATCCAGGCCAATGACCTGGTGGGCCGCAAGACGGCGCGCGATGGCGGCCAGACCGCGCTGGCCATTGCGGGCCAGATCGAGAAGACCGAGGCCGAGCTGGCCGCCAGCGGCACGCCCGAGGCACTGGCCGTGGCCCGCCAGCTGGCCGCTGCGCGCCAGGCCTTCGTGGAGGCGGTGCACTTCGTCTCGGGCCAGGCCAAGGCCGAGCCCAATGCCGTGTACGCCGGCAGCGTTCCCTACCTGATGCTGGCGGGCAACCTCGTCGCAGGCTGGCAGATGGGCCGCGCCCTGCTGGCGGCCGAGCAGCTGTTGCACAAGGGACAGGACGAGGCCTTCATGCGCGCGAAGATTGCGACGGCGCGCTTTTATGCCGAGCACATCCTCGTCAAGGCGGCGGGCCTGCGCGATGCCATCGTGCACGGCGCAGGCAGCGTGATGGCACTGCCCATGGACGCCTTCTGACCCGGCGCTCCCGCAAGGCACAACGCAGACAGAGATACCGAGAACCAACGGAGACAACGCATGTCCAAGCTTCCCCCGGCGCTGAAGAAACTGGCCCTGCCAGTGATCGGCTCGCCGCTGTTCATCATCAGCAACCCCAAGCTCGTGATCGCCCAGTGCCAGGCCGGCATCGTGGGTTCCATGCCCGCGCTCAACGCGCGCCCGGCCGAGCAGCTCGAAGACTGGCTGGCCGAGATCACCGAGACCCTGGCCGCCTGGGACAAGGCTCATCCGGACCGGCCCTCGGCGCCGTTCGCCATCAACCAGATCGTGCACAAGAGCAATGACCGGCTCGAGCACGACATGCAGATGTGCGCCAAGTACAAGGTGCCCATCGTCATCACCAGCCTGGGTGCGCGCGAGGACGTGAACCAGGCCGTGCACAGCTGGGGCGGCGTGGTGCTGCACGACATCATCAACAACAAGTTCGCGCACAAGGCCATCGAAAAGGGGGCCGACGGCCTGATTGCTGTGGCGGCGGGCGCGGGAGGCCATGCGGGTGTCAAGAGCCCGTTCGCGCTGATCCAGGAGATCCGCGAATGGTTCGACGGCCCCGTGGCGCTGTCGGGCTCCATCGCCTCGGGCGGTGCCATCCTGGCGGCCCAGGCCATGGGAGCGGACTTCGCCTATATCGGCTCGGCCTTCATTGCCACGCATGAGGCGCGTGCGCACGACGCCTACAAGCAGGCCATCGTGGACGGCACGTCCGACGACATCGTCTACAGCAACCTGTTCACGGGCGTGCACGGCAACTACTTGGCGCCGTCCATCCGCGCGGCTGGCCTGGACCCCGACAACCTGCCCGAGTCGGACCCCAGCAAGATGAACTTCGGCGGCGACGCCAAGAAGGCCTGGAAGGACATCTGGGGCTGCGGCCAGGGCATTGGTGCCATTCGCGAAGTCACGGGTGCGGGCGAGCTGGTGGAGCGTCTCAAGCGTGAATACAACCAGGCGCGCGACCGCCTGCTGTCCACCCCGTAAGGTCAGAAGAGCCCAGGACGGGCTCTTCTCCTACTCTGCCAGACGGCGCCTTCGGGCGCCGTTTTCTTTGGGTATTACCCACGCTGTGCGGGTCCGGTCCTCGAAGTTGTTTGCGCAAAACCCCTTGCGCACGCTTGACTGCTTCACTCGGCTTCCCCCTACGAGCGACTTGCCTGGAGCAAGTTTGTTTAGAATTCTTTGCGTAATTTCAGTAAATACTGAAATTACAGAATAAATGAACAAACCTTGTACCCCGTCATTGCCTGAGTTCCACCAGCTGGCGCGTCGTCCGATGGCGGGTACGGGGCGCCTGGTGCTGGCCTCGCTACGCGG
>NZ_JTKZ01000463.1:0-8396 GCF_000799035.1 Delftia sp. ZNC0008 | reverse complement strand
GGCCAGCAGCTCGCCTGCCGGGCTGGGCGCCATGCCGCGCGGGCGGCGCTCGAACAGCGGCACGCCCAGCATCTCTTCCAGACCGGCGACCTGGCGGCTCACGGCCGAGGGCGAGACGTTGAGCCGCGCGGCGGCATCGCTGACCGAGCCGCTGCGCACCACTTCGAGAAAGTAGCGCAGGGCCGTGTCCTGAAGGCGGTTGGAAAGCATGTGGCTCCAATTTATGGTTTGCGGAAAACGCAACGATAAGCCGAGAAAATGGCGATTGTCGAAATATTTGCGCCTGCTTATGCTGACTTCGTTCTGTCACGAAAACGAGGAAATCCATGGAGTCAAGCACAAGCGCCGCTGCGCTGCAGCCGGGTCTGGCCACCGGGGGCGGTGCCGTGGTGGAGATGTCGGCCGTCGCGCTGTCCAAGGCCATCCACGGCCGCGAGCTGTCCTGCCTGGAAGTGCTGGATGCCTACTGCGCGCAGATCGACCGGCTCAACCCCGTGGTCAATGCGCTGGTGGCTCCGCTGGACCGGGACTGGCTGCGCGGCCGCTCCCGCGAGCTGGATACGCTGCTGGCGCGCGGCCAGAGCCTGGGGCCGCTGCACGGCTTTCCGCAGGCGCCCAAGGACATCATGCCGGCCGCAGGCATGGTCACGACCAAGGGATCGCCGATCTTCGCGAACCAGCTGTCGCAGGCCGATTGCGTGGTGTTCGAGCGCATGCGCGCAGGCGGTGCGCTCTTCGTGGCACGCAGCAATTCGCCCGAGTTCGGCCTGGGCGGGCATACCTACAACCCGGTCTACGGGACCACGCGCAATGCCTTCGATCCTTCGCGATCGGCAGGCGGCAGCAGCGGCGGGGCGGGCGTGGCCGTGGCGCTGCGCATGCTGCCCGTGGCCGATGGCTCGGACATGATGGGCTCGCTGCGCACGCCGGCCGCCTTCAACCATGTCTATGGACTGCGCACCTCGGTGGGCTGCGTGCCGCATGGCCCCTCGGAAGAGGTGTTCTTCCAGCAGTTCAGCGTGGCCGGTCCCATGGCGCGGGACATTCCCGACCTGGCCCTGCTGCTGTCCGTGCAGGCAGGCTTTGATGCGCGCCTGCCGCTGACCCGCCGCAGCGAGCCGCCCCAGGACTGGACCGCGCAGCTGCAGCGCGACTGCAAGGGCCTGCGCATCGGCTGGCTGGGGGACCTGGGCGGGCACCTGCCCACCGAGCCTGGCCTGCTGCAGACCTGCCGGGCGGCGCTGCAGCATTTCACGGCCGCAGGCTGCACGGTGGAGGAGGCCGTGCCGCAGTTCGATTTCCAGCGGCTGTGGCGCGCCTGGATCGACCTGCGCAGCTTCAGCGTGGCCGGCGCCAACGCCGCCTTGTACAACGATCCGGCCAAACGCGCCCTGCTCAAGCCCGAGGCCGTCTGGGAAATCGAGCGCGGCCTGGCGCTGCCGGCCATGGCCGTCTATGACGCGGCGCGCGTGCGCTCGGCCTGGTATGAAACATTGCGCCGCCTGTTCGACAGCTACGACTTTCTGGTGCTGCCCTCCGCCCAGGTCTTTCCCTTCGACGCAGCGCTGGACTGGCCTCACGCCGTGGACGGCCGCGAGATGGACACCTACCACCGCTGGATGCAGACCGTGGTGCCTGCCACCATGGCCGGCCTTCCGGCCCTGGCCGCGCCTGCGGGCTTCGGGCCGCAGGGCTTGCCTGCCGGGCTGCAGATCATCGGCCCGGCGCAGGCCGACCTGGCCGTGCTGCAGATCGGCCATGCCTATGACCAGGCCAGCGGCTTGTCGCGCGTGCGCAGCCCGCTGCTCGACTGAAGACTGACGACTGAATTGCCGCATTGAGCTGTTCCCAGGTTCCCGTTCCCTCGTTCCCCAGGAGATCCGTGCCATGGCCTTGTCCCGTTCCCGTTTTCTGTCGTGCCTGATGGCCGGCGCCGCTGTGCTTGCCTTGCCCTTGGCGCATGCCCAGGCCCAGTCCTACCCGGATCGCCCGATCAAGCTGGTCGTGCCCTTTGCGCCCGGCGGCGCCACCGACATCCTGGGCCGCCTGCTGGCCACATCGCTGGGAGAGCGTCTGGGCCAGCCCGTGGTGGTGGAAAACCGTCCCGGCGCGGGCACCGTGGTGGCGGGCGCGCTGGTGGCCAAGGCGCCGCCCGACGGCTACACGCTGCTGCTGGGCGCCAGCACCACGCTGACGCTGAACCCCGTGATCCGCAACCCGCTGCCCTACGATCCGCTGCGCAGCTTCACGCCGCTGGGCCTGGTGGCCGACATGGGGCTGGTGCTGGTGGCGCACAACGAAACGCCTGCACGCACCCTGCCTGAACTCGTGGCCCTGGCCAAGGCCGATCCGGACAAGCTGTCCTACGGCTCCTTCGGCACGGGGTCGTCGGTGCACTTCGGTGGCGAAATGCTCAAGACCGCCACGGGCATGCGCATGGTGCACGTGCCCTTCAACGGCAGCTCGCCCAGCCTGACCGCGCTGATGGGCGGCCAGGTGCAGGTGGCCGTGGACACGGTGGTGGCTACTACGCCGCTGATCAAGGCCGGCAAGATCCGCCCCATCGCGGCCCTGGGCCCGCAGCGCCTGCCCCTGCTGCCCCAGGTGCCCACCGTGGCCGAAAGCGGCTACCCCGGCTTTGCCATGGACACCTGGTTTGCCTTCCTCGCACCGGCCGGCCTGCCCGCTCCCATCCAGAAGAAGCTGGAAAAGGCGCTGGCTGACACCATGGCCGAGCCGGCCATGAAGAAGAAGCTGGTGGACATCGGCCTGTCGCCCGCATGGGGTCCGGGCAGCGCGCTGCAGGAGCGCATCGAGCGCGAACTGCCGCAGATGCGCGCCGTGGCCGCCAGGGCCGACATCAAGGTGGATTGAACGCAGCTGCCTTCCGGGAGAGAGGGGGCAGAGATGGCGTCGTCCCCCTTGGGGGGCGCCGTGCAACGGTAAGGCGCGAAGCGACTCAGGGGACTTCTCATCGTGCAGGAAAGCTGCGGCAGGATTGGCGACAATGCAGGCTTCGCCTTTTCATCGCATCGACAACGAGAATCCTGCCCATGCAATTCGCCGACCGTCTGAACAACGTAGAAACCTCCGCCATCCGCGAGCTGTTCAAGCTGCTGGGCAAGCCCGGCATCATCAGCTTCGCGGGTGGTTTCCCGGACAGCGCCATGTTCGACGTGGCCGGCATCAGCGCCGCCTCCCAGGCAGCGCTGCAGCAGGAGCCGGGCGCCGCGCTGCAGTACGGCGCCACCGAGGGCTACCAGCCGCTGCGCGAGCAGATCGCCGCCTTCATGGCCGGCAAGGGCGTGCGTGAGCTGGCCCCCGAGCAACTGGTGGTCACCACGGGCAGCCAGCAGGCGCTGGACCTGCTGGGCAAGACCATGATCAACCCCGGCGACAAGGTCATCGTGGAAGGCCCGACCTTCCTGGCCACCATCCAGTGCTTTCGCCTGTACGGCGCGCAAGTCATCAGCGCGCCCATCGATGCCGAAGGCGCCCAGGTCGATGCGCTGGAAAAGCTCATTGCCGAGCACCGCCCCAAGCTGGTCTACCTGATTCCCACCTTCGGCAATCCCAGCGGCGCCATGCTGAGCCTGGAGCGCCGCAAGAAGGTGCTGGAGCTGGCCGTCAAGTACCAGACCCTGGTGGTGGAAGACGATCCCTACGGCGACCTGTATTTTGGCGAGGCGCCACCTCCCAGCCTGCTGGCCCTGTCCAGCCAGGTGCCCGGCAGCCGCGACTGGCTGGCCCATTGCGGCTCGCTGAGCAAGGTGCTCAGCCCCGGCCTGCGCATCGGCTGGCTGGTGGCCCCGCCCGAGCTGCTGGCCCGCGCCGTGATGTGCAAGCAGTTCAGCGACGCCCACACCAGCACCTTTGCCCAGGCCACGGCCGCGCAGTACCTGAAGTCCGGCGCCATGCCCGCCACGCTGGCCCATGTGCGCGAGGTCTATGCGCGCCGCGCCAAGGCCATGGGCGATGCGCTGCGCGAGCACCTCGGCGATGCCGTGGAATTCCTGCAGCCCCAGGGCGGCCTGTTCCTGTGGGTGCGCCTGACCGGCAAGGGCGGCGCGCTGGCCGATGCCGGCGAGCTGGCCAAGCGGGCCATCGCCCAGGGCGTGGCCTTTGTGCCGGGCGCGCCGTTCTTCGCGCAAAACCCCGATGCCACCAGCTTCCGCCTCTCGTTCGCCACGGCCGACGAGGACAAGATCCGCGAAGGCATCGCCCGCCTGGCCCAGGCGCTCAAGGCGTGAGCGTGGCTGGGGACAACGAGCGCAGCGGCGAACGCGACGAGGCCCAGGCCCTGCAGGCGCGCGTGATGGAGCTGGAGATCAAGGCCAGCTACACCGACGACCTGCTGGAGCAGCTGAACCTGACCATCTACCGCCAGCAGCAGCAGATCGACCGGCTCCTGGACGAGCTGCGCGACCTGCGCCGACGGGTGCCGGAGGGCGGGCCTGCCGGCGGTGCGACCCATCTGCGCGACGAGCTGCCCCCGCACTATTGAGTGCGCAGGGCTGCATGCGAATGCCCAGGCCAGGCCCTGCCTGGGCATCTTTTCATTCAAGCGGCTTGTTGGCCACGTGCTTCATCTTGCCCAGGAACAGGCGCAGG
This sequence comes from Delftia sp. ZNC0008, assembly GCF_000799035.1. NCBI lineage: Bacteria > Pseudomonadati > Pseudomonadota > Betaproteobacteria > Burkholderiales > Comamonadaceae > Delftia > Delftia sp. ZNC0008. Next base: position 3,785 of record NZ_JTKZ01000463.1, on the reverse strand, counting down.
AAAAAGCCCGCCATGATCAGGATGAAGACGATGACGCCCAGGCTCATCAGCCCGTAGTCGGTGGAAAAGAGATCGATCATCAGCTTCACAAGTCCTCCTGTGGTTTGTAGGTATCGGTGGGGTCCCGATCCGACTATCGCCGTGGCATGGCGTGGAGGGCTTGTGATGGGTCAACGCGGCGGCGGGGCGGGTTTGCGGCAGCGCAAAGGGGCAAGCCCCTGCAAGTCCCTGCAAGCCCGGGCAAGCCCGGGAACTGGGCATGGGGTAGGAGTCGATCATCCAGGGCGAGCCAAGCCCATCACCCCCGCATGAACGGCAGGGGCACCTCCGCAGGAATCGGGCACGCATAGGGTCGGCCGCCGCGGCGCTCGAGCAGCTCCGCCTTGGCCTCGGCCATGCGCTCGGGCCGCTGCAGCAGGGCGATGGCGGTGGCCGCCATCACCTGGGCGGCGCGCACCATGCCGGCGTGGGCCAGGCCGGACTGGCCTTGCGAGACCATCTGCCAGGAGTGCAGCGGCGTGCCGAAGGCGTAGCAGGCCACCCAGGCCTGGACGGTGGGCGTGATCCAGCTCACATCGGCCACGTCGGTGGAGCCGAACAGGGTGTCCTCCACGGCAGGATCGTAGGGCGCCAGGCCTTCGAACACGGCCGGCACCTTGCCGCGCAGCACGCTGGCCAGCGGGCGGCTGACCTGGTCCACGTCATTGCTGTCCAGCGTGGCCTGGAAGTCGCCGGCCAGGCTGTGCAGTCCGGGGTCCACGCGCAGCGGGCCCAGGGCCTGCATCTGTTCGTACATGACCTGGTTCAGCGTGCGGTTCTGCAGCAGGTTGGAGCAGGCCTTGTCGAAGACGATCTCCAGCCGGCAATCCGTCATCAGCGCGGCGCCGCGCGCCACGTTCTGCACGCGCTCGTAGAGTGCGGTCGCCTCGTGGTTGCGTGCGGCCCTCACCAGGTACAGCACCTCGGCGCGCGCCTGCACCACGTTGGGCGACAGGCCGCCCGAGTCGGTGATGGCGTAGTGCACGCGCGCATCGGTGGGCATGTGCTCGCGCAGGTAGTTCACGCCCACGTTCATCAGCTCCACGGCGTCGAGCGCGCTGCGGCCCAGGTGGGGGGAGTGCGCGGCATGCGAGGCCTTGCCGTGGAAGACGAACTTCGCCTGGATATTGGCCAGCGTGCTCTGGCTGAACACGCCGGAGAAGCTGGCCGGGTGCCAGGTCAGCGCCGTGTCCACATCGTCGAAGACCCCGGCGCGCGCCATGAAGGTCTTGCCCGATCCGCCTTCCTCGGCCGGGCAGCCGTAGTAGCGCACGCGCGCCTTGGCGCCGCTGCGGCGCAGGTGCTCCTGCAGCGCGATGGCCGCGAAATGTGCCGAGGTGCCCAGCAGGTGGTGGCCGCAGCCGTGGCCGGCCAGGCCCGGGCTGTCGGTGGAGGGCGTGCAGACCAGGGCGCCGCTTTGCTGGTTCAGGCCCGACAGTGCGTCGTACTCGCCCAGGAACGCCAGCACCGGGCCCTCGTCGCCCCATTCGGCCAGAAAGGCGGTGGGAATGCCGGCCAGGGCGCGTGTGATGCGAAACCCGGCCTGCTCCAGCGCATCGATGTGCAGCTGGGCCGAAGCCGTCTCGGCATAGCGCAGCTCGGCCAGCGACCAGATGCTGTCGGCCAGGGCCGCCATGCGCGCGGACTGCTGCTGGAAGAAATCCTGGAGATGATCGACCGCGCTCATTCCGGCTTCACTCCTGCCTTGTCCAGCAGCGCCTTGTTGCGCTGCAGTTCGCTGGCGATCTGGGCAGGGAAGCGGCCCTGGTCCATCTCGGTGACCGATGCGCCCAGCAGCTTCAGGTGCTTTTGCACCTCGGGCAGGCGCACGGCCTTCGTGGACGCTTCCTGCAACTGCCGGACGATGGCGGGCGGCGTGCCGGCCGGCACGACCAGGCCGAACCAGCTGATGCCCAGCTCGTTGAGCTGCGCATAGCCCAGCTCCTTGAAGGTGGGTACATCGGGCAGATCGGGCGAGCGGCTGTCGCCCGACAGTGCCACGGGGATGAGCTTGCCACCCTTGATCTGGGGCATGGCCGAAGGCAGCTGATCGGTCATCACCTGCACCATGCCCGCCAGGGCGTCGTTGAGCGCCGGGCCGTTGCCGCGATAGGGCACGATCTGGATCTGGGTCTTCATGGTCTCGTTGAAGGACGCCACCATCAGATGGCCCAGCGTGCCCAGGCCCGGCACGCCCGCACTGTAGGCGCCGGGCTGGGCGCGCAGCCTGGCCAGGAACCCCGCGAAATCCTTGACGCCCATCTTGGGATGGACCATGTAGACCGATGGCATGGTCACCAGGTTGGCCACGGGCAGGAGCCTGCCTTCCAGCCTGGCGGCGCGCATGTACAGCGAGGGGTTGATGGTGGCCGTGCTCACCGTGGCCATGCCGATGGTGTATCCGTCTGGCGCGGCCTGGGCAATGCTTTCGGTACCGATCAGGCCGCCCGCGCCGGCCTTGTTGTCCACCACCACGGGCTGGCCCAGCGTGCTGCGCAGGCCTTCGGCGATCACGCGCGCAACGATGTCGGTGGAGCCGCCGGCCGCAAAGGGCACGATGAGCTTGACGGGCTTGCTCGGATAGGCGTCGGCCGCATGGGCCGTGCGGGCCAGGGTGAGGCCGCACAGCGCGGCGCAAAGGCCCGCGCCCAGGGAAAGCAGGGTGCGGCGCGGCAGGTGAGAGAGAGGCTGTAAGAGGGGCTTGGCTTGCATGGCATGGACTCCATCGACGGGGAGGGAGCCGCAGCCTGGGCCGTGCCGGCTCCCGATGCAGGCGACTATAGAAATCCTGCCGCCCGCGTAGGCCACGGTATTTGTGCCAAGCTATAAGCCGTTCCGATAGCTTGCCCTTCGCCGCCTGTGGCGTGCCAGGGCCTGCCTGGGGAAAACACCGAGATTCCCATGAGCCACGATTTTGACGACCGCGAAGGCCTGGACGATGCGGCCACGCCCCAGGGCCGGCTGCTGTTCTCGCGCCTGACCAAGCATGTGCGCCTGCGCCAGCTGCAGCTGCTGGTGGCGCTGCAGCAATGCGGCTCGGTGGTGCAGGCCGCCGCCACGCTGCACATGAGCCAGTCGGCCGCCACCCAGGCGCTGGCCGAGATGGAGCGCGTGCTGGACATCCGCCTGTTCGAGCGCCATGCGCGCGGCATACGCCCCACGCTGGCCGGCCAGACCCTGGTGGACACGGTGCGCGGCGTGCTGGCCGCGCTGGAGGAGGTGGCGGAATCGCTGGCCGCCATTCGCCGGGGCGCCGCGGCCGCGCTGCGCCTGGGCGCCATTCCGGCGGCAGCCCTGGCCATTCTTTCGCCCCTGCTGGCGCGGTTCTATGCCGAACACCCCGAGGTGCATGTCGATGTGCACGAAGACGCCAGTACCCGGCTGCTGTCCCAGCTGCTGGGCGGCGGGCTGGACGCGGTGTTCTGCCGCGAGCCGGCGCTGCTGCCCGGCCCCTTCGTCTTCGAGCCGCTGCTGGCCGACACGGCCGTGGTGGTCGCCGCACGCTCGCATGCACTGGCCGGGCGCCGTGGCGTGCCGCTGCAGGCCTTGACCGGCGCGCGCTGGGTGCTGCCCACGGCCAACATCGCCGTGCGCGGGATTTTCGAGGCCGAGGTGCTCCAGGCGCTGCCCGATGCGCCCTGGTTTCCCGTCTCCACCGTTTCCCTGCCGATACTGGAGGGCCTGTTGAGCCAGCCCGGCGCCGTGGCCCTGGTGCCGCTGAGCATTGCGCCGGGCCTGCAACGCGG
>NZ_JTKZ01000097.1:0-335 GCF_000799035.1 Delftia sp. ZNC0008 | reverse complement strand
TGCGAGTCCTTCAGCACGTAGGCCTCGCTGACGCATTCCACGTACCAGGCCGCCACCAGCGGCGCCTCCTCGTAGCCCAGCCGCTTCACCAGCGCTTTCACGTTGGCGTTCACCTGGGCATTGCGGACGGGCTTCACGCCGTAGCGCTGCACGTAGGCCTGGCTGTAGGCCGCCCAGGTGGCGCGGCAGGACTCCTGCAGTGCGGTGTCCTCGGCATCGGACAGGCCGCCCTCCCCTTTGCGGGCCGGCGGCACAGCCGGCGGAAATGATTCTTTGGCGGTTCCTTTACGGTTCCTATTACGGTTCAATGATGATTTGGGTGCGCCATCTGCACC
>NZ_JTKZ01000590.1:0-613 GCF_000799035.1 Delftia sp. ZNC0008 | reverse complement strand
GCCACCCGACGGATCGTAGGAAGCCGTGTTCGTGCTCGAACCCACAGCCGTCGGCACAGCCGGCAGGTTGAAGCTGCTGTTGCCACCGGCTGCGACCGAGGTCGTGAAGTTCACCGTGCACGTCAGGACAGTGCTGCCATTGCCCGTAAACGGGAAGGTGTTGGGCTTGGGCGAGCAGTCCACACTGGCCACGTTCGCACCTGTCGGCGCACCCGTGATGCGGATACCTGCAGGCACCAAGTCCTTGATGGTCACGCTGTTGGCAGGACCGAAGGCACCGGCCGCATTCGCTACCGTGAAGGTGTAGTTGAAGGGCGAACCTACGGCCAGGCTACCCGGATTGGCTTTGCTGACCGTCAGCGCAGGCGTACCAGGCGTGACCGGTGTGGTGGGAGTCGAAGCACAGTCCGTCGTGCAACCAGCCGTCGGATTGACAGGGCTGATGCCACCCGACGGATCGTAGGAGGCCGTGTTGGTGCTCGAACCCACAGCCGTCGGCACAGCCGGCAGGTTGAAGCTGGTGCTGGCACCGGCTGCGACCGAGGTCGTGAAGTTCACCGTACACGTCAGCACGGAGCTGCCGTTACCCGCAAACGGGAAGGTGTTGGGCGTG
>NZ_JTKZ01000039.1:0-587 GCF_000799035.1 Delftia sp. ZNC0008 | reverse complement strand
GCAAACAGGCATTCCATGGGAAGACCTTCCCCAATCCCTGGGCTACGGCAGCGGCATGACTTGCTGTTGGCGCCTGCGCGACTGGAACGCTGCTGGTGTCTGGGAGCGGTTACCCCAGGCCATACTGACTCGATTGCGTGAACATAACCAGATTGATTGGAGCTGGGTCAGCATTGATGGCTCCTGGGTACCAAGCCCCGGGAGCAGGAGACGGTGCCCAACCCGACGGACAGAAGCAAGCTTGGCTCCAAGCGAGACAACTTTGTTGACGCCAGGGGCATCCCGCTGATGATCTTGGTCAGCGGTGCGAACAGGCATGACTCCAAGATGTTCGAGGAGTGCATGAACGCGATTCCTACGATTACCGGCTTGGCAGGACGTCCCCGTAAAAGACCTGCAAAGCGGCACGCCGACAAAGGCTACGTCTTCAAGCGATGCCGAGCCCACCTGAGGCAGCGGGGCATCATTGGCCGAATTGCCAGACGAGGCATTGAGAGCAGCGAGAGGCTGGGCAAACACCTGTGGGTGGTGGAGAGGACGCACAGCTGGTTTGCAGGCTTTGGCAAGCTGCGAATCCGCTTTGAACG
>NZ_JTKZ01000303.1:0-616 GCF_000799035.1 Delftia sp. ZNC0008 | reverse complement strand
CTACGCCTTCACGGTAGCGAATGCGGCCAGTGCCTTTGGTCCCGCCACCAGCGTGACCATCAAGGACCTGGTGCCGGCAGGCATCAGCATCACGGGCGTGCCGACTGGTGCAAACGTGGCCAGTGCGACCTGCACGCCCAATACCTTCCCGTTTGCGGGCAATGGCAGCTCCGTGCTGACGTGTACGGTGAACTTCACGGCGGCAGTGGCAGCGGGTGGCAACACCAGCTTCAACCTGCCGGCAGTGCCGACGGCTGTGGGTTCGAGCACGAACACGGCTTCCTACGATCCGTCGGGTGGCATCAGCCCCGTCAATCCGACAGCCGGTTGCACGACAGACTGCGCTTCCACACCGGTGACTCCAGTCACTCCTGGCACGCCTGCGCTGACGGTTACCAAGGCCAACCCGGGTAGCCTGGCTGTGGGGACTGCGTTCAACTACGCGTTCTCCGTGTCCAATGCCGCCAGTGCCTTCGGTCCCGCCACCAGCGTGACCATCAAGGATCTGGTGCCTGCAGGCATCAGCATCACGGGCGTGCCGACCGGTGCGAACGTGGCCAGTGCGACCTGCACGCCCAATACCTTCCCCTTCGTGGGCAATGGCACGGCGATCCTG
>NZ_JTKZ01000748.1:0-1062 GCF_000799035.1 Delftia sp. ZNC0008 | reverse complement strand
CCGCGTGGGCCTGGGGCTCCAGTGCGCGCGCCGCCGCCGTGGGCCGGGGCTCGCGGCCGCTGCGGTCGAACAGCTGCAGGTCCAGCTCGGCCTCCAGCTGGGCGATGGCCATGCTCACGGCCGAGGGCACGCGGCCCAGCTGGCGCGCGGCGGCGGAAAACGAGCCGTGGTCCAGCACGGCAATGAACAGCGGCACCTGGTCGGCTGGAAAGGACATGGTGGGGACCTGTCAGATTTATTGAAAGAATCTGACTTTAACGTTCAATTGCCGGCATATAGACTGCGCCCCCTATGACCTTGCAGACACACAAAAAGGGCCTCCAGGGGCCCAAGCGCAAAGTGGTCTTCGTGACCCTGTATGAATTGATCGCCATCCTCGCCTCCAGCCTGCTGTTCATGGCCATCGGCCAGAGCGCCGGGCATTCGGGCGGCATGGCGATTGCCGCCTCCACGCTGGCCATCGTCTGGAACCTGACCTTCAACCACCTGTTCGAGCAGTGGGAGTCGCGCCAGAGCGTCAAGGGCCGCTCGGTGCTGCGCCGCGTGGTGCACGCCCTGGGCTTCGAGGGCGGGCTGGCCATGGTGCTGATCCCGCTGATGGCCTGGTGGTTCGGCGTCACGCTGTGGGAGGCCACGGTGATGGAGGCCGGCCTGCTGGTCTTCTTCCTGGTCTACACCTATGTCTTCAACTGGTGCTTCGACCATGTGTTCGGCCTGCCGGCCTCGGCCTCGGCATCCGCTGCGGTGGCACCCCGCGCTCAGGGCGAGCCGGCCTGCAGCAGCTGACCGGCCACGGCGGCGGCGGCCGTGCGGGTCTCCACGCCGAGTTTCTCGAAGATGTGCTCCAGGTGCTTGTTGACCGTGCGCGGGCTCATGCCCAGGATGTCGGCGATGTCGCGGTTGGTCTTGCCCTTGCTCAGCCATGACAGCACCTCGGTCTCGCGCGGGGTGAGCGCCACCTGCTGCAGCCGGCGCGCGGCGGGCGCCTGCGGCGCCTCGTGGCTGAGCAGCACCATCGACTCCCCCAGGCCGCTGGCGCCCATGTGGCGCGCCAGCAACTGG
>NZ_JTKZ01000088.1:0-720 GCF_000799035.1 Delftia sp. ZNC0008 | reverse complement strand
CCGCGTCGAGCTGGCCGCTCATCTCCAGCATCTCGGCGATCTGGCCCACGCGGGCGCGGATGCGGTCGGCAGGCATGCGGCGGTTCTTCAGCGGAAAGGCCAGGTTCTCGGCCACGGTCATGGTGTCGTAGATCACCGGGAACTGGAACACCTGGGCAATGTTGCGCTCCTGGGGCGTGGCGCGCGTCATGTCGCGGCCGTCGAACAGCACCTTGCCCTGCGAGGGGACCAGCAGGCCCGACATGATGTTGAGCATGGTGGTCTTGCCGCAGCCCGAGGGGCCGAGCAGCGCATAGGCGCCGCCGTCCTCGAAGACCATGCTCAGCGGCAGCAGCGCATAGTCGCTGTCCTGCTGCGGGTTCGGCTTGTAGGAGTGGGCCAGATCGAGTTCTATGCGGGCCATCTCATCGTCCTCCGGGCCGCGCCGGCGCCAGCAGCAGCGCGCCGTCCGTGCCGAACACATAGGCATGGGCCGGGTCCAGGTGCAGCGTGACCGCGCTGCCCAGGTCCAGGTGGTGCACGCCCGTGACCTGGGCCACCAGCTCGCCCCAGGGCGTGGTGGCATGCACGAAAGTGTCCGACCCCGAGATCTCGGCCAGTTCCACCACGCCTTGCAGCGCCACATCCCCGGGCCGGGCCTGCAGGCGCAGCGCGCTGGCGCGCAGGCCCAGGGTCAGGGGGCCGGCAGCGGCCAGGCCCACCGGCAGCGCCATGGGCAGC
>NZ_JTKZ01000106.1:0-18792 GCF_000799035.1 Delftia sp. ZNC0008 | reverse complement strand
CCGAGCTGGACCCCTTCGGCCGCCCGCTGGCCGTGTACCGCATCGCCTACACACAAGGCCAAGCCCAGGCCCCGCAGCTGCAGGTGCGCTACGGCTACGGCAAGGACCCCTGGAAGCAATACGCGCCCGAACTCATCGCCCGGCCCAGCGTCGTGCCCGGGCGCGAACACCAGATCCGCATCCGCTACAACAGCAGCCGCCAGCCGCTGCAGATCACCGAGACGGGCTTCAGCCCATTGGATGCCCAGGGCCAGCCCGCAGGCAATGCGGACGGCGCCACGCCCATCGAGCGCAGCACGCGCTACCGCTACACCGAGATCAACGGCCGCAGCGTGCTGGTGGACATCGACGGGCCGCTGCCCACCTCGCTGGCAGGCTATGACGACGGAAGCCCGGCGCAGAACGACCTCACGCGGCTGCGCTGGGACCGCAGCGGCAGCCACGTCACGCGCGTGCTGCAGCCCGATGGCACCGCCGTGGCGCTGGAGCATGACAAGGCCGGGCGCATCATCCAGATGCACAGCCGGGATCCCTCGGCCAAGGAGGACGAAACGGGCTGGCGCACCGAACTGCGCCACGACGCCCAGGCCCGACTGGTGGCCATGCGCAGCCTGGCCCCCGACGCCAGCGTGCTGCAAGAGCAAAGCTGGCGCTACGACGCGCTGGGCCACCTCACGGAAACCGGCACCGGCGGCTGGCCCGGCAACGGGGACAAGACGGGCAATGCCGCCTATGCGGCCCAGACCCGCCAGCACCATGACGCCCTGGGCCGCCTGCTGTGGAGCGCCGATGTCCGAGGCAGCTTCACACAGCACCGCTACGACACGGAAAGCCGCCTGCTGCAGTCCGGTCGCTACGGTGGCCGCGCCGATGACGGCAGCCGCCTCATGGCCCAGGTGCAGACCTACCAGCCCGGCGCGCCAGAGCAGCCGCCATCCGCCGCAGACAAGGCCGGCACTGAAACTGCACCGCAGGCACGCCAGTTCTACGACGACTTCGGCCGCAGCGTCGCCACCCTCAGCCCCGACAGCGGCCTGAGCATTCGCGGCTACGACGCCACCGACCGGTTGGTCTCGGGCCGCGACGCCCTGGGCCAGCAGGCGCGCTACGAATACGACCTGCGCGGCCGCATCCTGCGCCAGACCATCACGCAACTGCCGCAAGATGGCGCGCGGCCACGCACCACCACCACCCGCTGGCGCTACCAGGGCCCCAGGCTGGTGGCGCTGGAGCATCCCGAGCAAAGCGAGGCCTACGAATACAACGACAGGGGCCTGCGCGTGCGCAAGCGCATCACCCGCCATGAAGAAAGCGGTGCAAACGGTGAAAGCGGGGAGAGCAGCCAGCACCACACCCTCCACTACGAATACGACAGCCACGGCAGACTCTCCGCCGCCAGCCTTCCCGACGGCAGCTGGCTGCACTACCTGCGCGACGGCCATGGCCAGATCACCGGCCTGCAGCGGCAGCGCGTGCGCACTCCCTGGCTGCGCTGGCTCAGCCCGGCGCAAACCATTGCCACCGGATTCGAGCGCGACCTGGTGGGACTGCGCAGCTGGCAGGCAGGCAACGGCATCGAGGCCCGCTATCAGCGCAGCCGCGAAGGTCTGCTGGCGCGCATCGTCTACCGCCAGACCGGCAAGAACAACACACGCACTGCCTCTGGCACATCCCATGACTGGATGCTGGGCGCCCGGCCCGCGGACATTGCAGAGCAACTGCTAGGCCTGACCCCGGCCCATGCGGCCGAGCCCATGCAAGCCAAGGCACAGGCCACTGCAGCAACTGCCGCGCAAACGACAGCCGAACCGGCGCCCGACCAGCCCGGAGCCCTGGGCCAGCCCACCGAGCCCCAAGCCCTGCTGGACATGCGCTACCTGTGGGACAGCCAAGGCAACCTGCTGCTGCGCCAGGACCACTACAGCCAAGCCCCGCAGACTTTGCACCAGGACAGCCATGCCTACGACATGCACGACCGCCTGATCGTCCAGGTCCAGCGCACTGGCCAGGAACTGCGCTCCAGCCGCTACCACTATGACGAGGCCGGCAGGCGCACCCTGGACCAGCAGAACGTGGCCTCCGGCGATCTGCAGGCGGGCACGCGGGCCATCGCCTACCTGCCAGGCAGCCACCGCTGGAGTGCCGAGCGTGCAGCGGACCAGAAAGACACAACCACCCAGCGCACCCAGTACAACGCCAACGGCCAGCCCCTGCAGGCAGGCCCGCGCAGCTACCGCTGGGACGCATTGGGACGGCTGGAACAGGTCAGCGAACAGGGCGCCCCGCTGGCCCGCTACCGCTACAACCACCGGGGCGAGCGCATTGCCAAACACACCGGCAAGGCCCAAGGAGGCAGCCGGGCGTACCTCTACGAATCCGGCCAACTCAGCGCCGAACTCGATGCCCAGGGCCGCATCACGCGCCAGTACATCCACCTGGGCCAGTGGCCCCTGGCCGTCATCGACACGCCCCAAGGCCGCAAGCCTGCGGATGGCGCCGGCACGCTGGGGCGCATCGTGCAGGACCTGGGCACCATCGCGGGCCGCTGGGTGGGCGGCGGCGAACGCCTGGCCTGGCTGCACACCAACCACCTGGGCGCCGTGGAAGCGGCCACCGACACGCAGGGCCAGTTGATCTGGCGCGCCCGCTACACGGCGTTTGGCCGGCAGCAGGTGATGTCCCAACCTTCAGCCCCGGGCTTTGAAATGCCGCTGCGCCTGCCGGGCCAGTACCACGATGCCGAAACCGGGCTGCACTACAACCTGCACCGCTACTACGACCCGGACCGGGGCCAATACCTCACACCCGATCCGTTGGGCATGCCGGATGGACCCAATCCCTACAGCTATGTGCGGGGCAATCCGCTGCGGTATGTGGATCCGGAAGGGCTGATTCTTTTTGCGTTTGATGGGACCAATAATTCCAATCCACCGCCAGATAAGGATACTTGGTCCAACGTCTATAAATTCTATTTAGCGTATGACCAAAATATCAATGGAAAATCGTGGTACATGAATGGCGTTGGCCGCTATGACGACGAAAGCAAAATTACAGCACCATGGAATGACCACATGGTAGCCAGTACAGCACGTGCGCGCGTAGACCATATGCTGAAAAATCTGGATAAATTCATGGAAGAGCATACGTTTGCAGAAGGCAAAAAGGTCAGTATCGACATCATTGGTTTCAGCCGTGGCGCAGCCATGGGCCGGGACTTTGCAAACAAGGTTGCCACCCGTATCAAAAAACAGCATTGGAAAGATAAGTCCGCATGTATGGAGCTTCGGTTTCTGGGGCTGTGGGATACGGTGGCGCAGTTCGGCGCAAATGGGCGCCTCAACGAACAATGGCAACTAGCCATTCCTTCGGAAGTGCAGCATGTTTTTCATGCAGTAGCACTCAATGAACACAGATATCTATTCCCCGGAGAGGACATAAACCGAGGCACTCAACTCGGATTCATAGGCAGCCATGCGGATATTGGTGGCAGCTTTGGGACTGGGGATTTATCGAATGTGGCGTTGAATTGGATCGCTGAGAAGGCAAAGGAAAGCGGTTTGAAAATGAAAAAATGGGATGAATCTGGCAATGAGACTTGGGGAAGGATCACAGAGCCAGTTCTCCACGACAAAAGCTACATCTATTCTGACCCACCTGACGACAGTGCCTTTTGCATAAGAGACAACAATGCAAAAGAAAAAAATTGTGTCCCTAGAAAAAAGTTCAGTCCTGGCGGCATGAGTGCGGAGGAGAGTCAAAAATTTATCATATATAGAACCAGACCGGGAATGGATTTGGACGGATCTTCACGCATTACCGGAGATATCAACATGAAGGAGTACGTCAAATGGCTGAAAGAAAATTACGGACTGACCGTCGCACTGCAATAAGTTATTGTTGCACAGCAATTTCATCCTCTCTGATTGGTTGTGCACATCGGGAGCCAGGCATCGGTTTATCACTGGAATTTTACAATAAAGGCTCTCACCCGCTAGCAACCAGGAGATTTGATCTTGATGGAAAAAGAGGACCAATACCGGGCTATCTTGGTCCAAGCTTAACGAACAGCAAAAATATGGGACTCATGCCAGGAGACATTAAAAGTGGAGTTCCGAAATTCGTAGAGGCAGAGTGGGTTCTTCATAGCGAGGAGTTTCTAGCTTGGTCAAACAATACTCAAGACAATGAAAGATATTCAAAAGAAAATCGTGAAATCTATAGAAAACTTTGGGCCGCCAACCCCCATTACGTACAGCGCGTAGACCTGACTCCCACTCTGACCCCAGAGCTCATCGCAAAAGTCCAAGCAGACCGGGAGAACACTCAGTTAAAGATGATTGTCATATTTCGAGATGACAAGGTGGAAATCACCGCTGAACCTTATAAGTGGCGATGAATTTCTGCATTCGGAGCAATTCCGCATATGAGAGGCAGGCTGGCGTACCCTGGACCAGCAGGACGTGGCGCCCAGAGCAACGCATCTTGGGCAGCAGCAGGTACTGGCAAAGGTATCGGACAGCGCCTGCCGGGCCAGTACCACGACGCCGAAACCGGGCTGCACTACAACCTGCACCGCTACTACGACCCGGACCGGGGCCAATACCTCACGCCCGATCCGCTAGGCACGCCGGATGGGCCTAATCCTTATGGCTATGTGCGGGGCAATCCGCTGCGGTATGTGGATCGATCCGGAGGGGTTGATTCTGTTTGCGTTTGATGGGACTAATAACTCCAATCCGCCACAAGATAATGATACTTTTTCCAATGTCTATAAGTTCTATTTAGCGTATGACCAAAATATCAATGGAAAATCATGGTACATGAACGGCGTGGGCCGCTATGACGACGAAAGCAAAATCACAGCACCATGGAATGACCACATGGTCGCCAGTACCGCACGTGCGCGCGTAGACCATATGCTGAAAAATCTGGACAAATTCATGGAGGAACATACGTTTGCAGACGGCAAAAAGGTCAGCATCGATATCGTGGGTTTCAGCCGTGGTGCAGCCATGGGCCGGGATTTTGCGAACCGGTTTGCCACCCGCATCAAAGAACAGCATTGGAAAGAAAAATCCGAATGCATGGAGCTAAATTTTTTGGGATTGTGGGACACAGTGGCGCAATTTGGCGCAAATGGACGTCTCAATGATCAATGGCAACTGGCCATTCCTTCTGAAGTGCGGCATGTTTTCCACGCAGTAGCACTCAATGAGCATCGCTACCTGTTCCCAGGAGAGGGCATAACCCGAGGTATCCAACTCGGATTCATAGGAAGCCATGCGGATATTGGTGGCAGTTTTGGGACTGGAGATTTATCGAATGTGGCGTTGAACTGGATCACTGAGCAGGCCAAGAAAACTGGCTTGACGATGACATCATGGAAGGAATTGAAATTTGAGCAATGGGGCAAAGTAACAGAGCCAGTTCTCCACGATAAAAGCTACATCTATTCTGACCCCCCTGACGACAGTGCCTTTTGCATAAGAGATAACAATGGAAGAGCAAAAGACTGTGTTCCCAGAAAAAAGCTCAGTCCTGGTGGCATGAGTTCTGAGGAAAGCCAAAAATTCATCATATACAGAACCAGGCCGGGAATGGATTCAGATGGATCTTCACGCATTACCGGTGACGTCAACATGAAGGAGTACGCCCAATGGCTCAAAGAAAACTATGGACTGACCGTCGCACTGCAATAGTCTATTTCTGTTCAACAATCGCTTCCTCTCTGATTGGTTGTGCGCATCGGAAACCAGGCTTCGGCTTATCGCTGAAATTTTATAACAAAGGCTCTCGCCCGCTGGTAGCCAGAAGATTTGATTTTGATGGAAAACGAGGGCCAATACCTGGCTATTTAGGCCCCAGCAATACAGAGGGAGCAATTATGAGCTTCATGTCAGGAGATATTAAAGGCGGAGTGCCGAAATCCGTAGAGGCAGAGTGGATTTCATATAGCCAGGAATTTACAAACTGGTCAAAAAATACACCATATCGGGAAAAAGACTCCAAAGAAAATAATGATATCTTCGATAAACTTTGGCCTACCAATTCCACATATATACAACGCATAGACCTCACCCCTATTCTGACTCCAGAACTCATAGAAAAAGTCCAAGCGGACCGGGAGAACACTCAGTTAAAAATGATTGTCATATTTATAGATGACAAGGTAGAAATTACCGCAGAGCCATATAAATGGCGTTAATCAAAAGCAACTCCACAGAACATTCAGTGAGGGAAATATGCAGAAAAAGAAACTTCAGTCCATCCACAACGAGATGGATGCAGATCTCATAAGACAGGCAAGCACCAGCCATGCCCAAACCAGTTCGGACAACGGTATGCCCGAGACTGCAGCAGAGCCGCCAACCATGCACCGTCGCCCCATCGCCGCACGAGGACATGGCTGGGCGCGAGTGCTGAGTTCGGCGCTGGCGCGGTGTGCGATCACGCCCAACCAGATCTCTGTGTCCAGTGTTCTGTTTGCAGGAGCAGGCGCTGCCATGCTGGTGTGGTTGCCGACGCCCATAGGGTGGCTTGGCTGCGCAGCCTGTGTGCAATTGCGCCTGCTGTGCAATCTGCTGGATGGCATGGTGGCCGTGGAAGGGGGCAAGCAGACCCCGACCGGCACGCTCTACAACGAGTTTCCAGACCGGATAGCGGATTCGCTGCTGCTGCTGGGCCTGGGCACTGCGGCTGGGCAGTCCTGGCTGGGGTGGTTGGGCGCCCTGCTGGCTGCATTGACCGCCTATGTGCGGGTAACGGGCACCAGCCTGGGCCTGGACCAGGATTTTCGCGGCCCGATGGCCAAGCAGCATCGCATGGCGGTGCTGACAGCGGCCTGCCTTTTGGCCGCAGGCCTGGGCCTGCTGGGCCACGAAGTTGCTAGCCTCATTCTGGGCACTGCAGCCTGGGGCATAGCACTCGGAGCGCTCTTGACCTGTGTGGCCCGCACCCAGGCGATCGCCAGGCTGTTGAAAGGGGACTGAAATGCTGCCGCACCTGCTTGCCGCATCGGCACGGATTTTCATTGGCGCGTATCCGCGCTGGCAGGGCTCAAGCCCACAGTCGCGCCAACGCGTCTACTTTGCCAATCACGCCAGCCATCTGGACACGGTGGCACTATGGGCAGCACTGCCACGCCATTTGCGCGCCCGTACCCGGCCGGTAGCCGCCCGGGACTACTGGGGACGTGGATTGCACAGCCTGCTGGCCTTGCGCGGCTTCAATGCCGTGCTGATAGACCGCCACCGCGCCCAACCCGAGCAAGATCCGTTGCAGCCGCTGTATGAGGCACTGGAGCGTGGTGATTCACTGATCCTCTTTCCCGAAGGCACGCGCCATCAGGAGACCATGCCCCAGCCATTCAAGTCCGGCCTCTACCACCTGGCCCGACGTTTTCCTCAAGTGGAGTTCATTGCCGTCTATCTGGACAATGCGCGCCGCTGCCTGCCCAAAGGCAGTGTGGTGCCTCTGCCGCTGATCTGCACCGCACGGTTCGGGCCACCCGTTGAACTGCAGCCTGGCGAGAGCCGGCTGGATTTTCTGGAACGCGCCCGCGCCGCAGTGGAGAGCATGGCATGAGCACTCCATTCCAGGACTACCTTCCCGCCTCGTTGGTGGCCGCCACCAACGCACGTGTGCCCGACAGCTTCTGGTGGATCTTCGTTTCCCTGCTGGGGCTGCTTTCCGTGGCCAGCGCCACAGGCGCGGCCTTGTCGCTTTACCGCCCCGGGCCAGTGGTCCAGAACCTCAACGCACGCATACGGTCTTGGTGGCTGATGGTCGCGATTCTGGTCATCAGCTTCTTGCTGGGCAAACCCGTCACGCTGGCGCTATACGGAATGCTCTCGTTTTTTGCGCTGCGCGAATTCATCTCGCTGACGCCGACGCGGCACGGAGACCATCTTGCCTTGTGTCTTTGCTTTTATGTAGCGATCCCGTTGCAGTATTGGCTGATCGGCACGGACTGGTATGGCCTGTTCTCCATCTGCATTCCTGTCTATGCCTTTTTGCTGCTGCCTGCGGTGTCTGCACTGTCAGGCGATACCACGGATTTTCTGGCGCGCAGTGCCAAGGTCCAATGGGGCCTGATGCTCACGGTGTATTGCCTGAGCCATGCTCCGGCGCTGATGCTCTTGCAGATCCCTGGTTACGAAGGCCAGAGCCTGATGCTGCTGCTTTATCTGCTGCTGGTCGTGCAGTTGAGCGATGTCCTGCAATATGTGTTTGGCAAGCTCTTTGGCAAGCATCTGCTCGCCCCCCAGGTCAGCCCGTCGAAAACCGTGGAAGGCCTGATAGGAGGTGGCCTGAGCGCGGCATTGGTGGGAATGGGCTTATGGTGGATCACGCCCTTCACACCGGTTGAATCAGGACTGCTCTCACTATTGATCGTGCTGTGCGGTTTTCTGGGAGGTCTGGCCCTGTCAGCCGTCAAGCGCAGCCTGGAGGCGAAAGATTGGGGCGAGATGATTCAAGGCCATGGGGGCATGCTGGATCGCCTGGACTCCGTGGTCTTCTCTGCGCCTGTGTTCTTTCATGTTGTGCGATATGCCTATGCATGAATTCGACAGACCATCGATCCATATATCTTCTTAATTTTTATACTCACTTCAAAAATCACACATCAATTATGAGAAATATTTTTTCCCAAAAATCGATTTCCTATGTTATCGCGATATTTTTTTCTGCGCTGGTTTCCGGCTGTGGAATCTGGAGACCTTATGACGGATTCAAAGACCCACCCTACGCAAAGGGCCAGCTTGTAGAAGCGCAGCATAAGATCAACCAATGTCATTGGTGCAAGTCTGGAGGTTATGGCGATTCAGCATATTTTTCAAAAGAAAACTGTCCTAACGGAATGTCATCCTCAAGCCAGATGTATGACATTGAAAAAATATTCAAAGACGCAGACAAGCTGCTGGCTCAAGCCATACCAAAAGAAAAATGGATTTTCACCAAAAAGACATTTATTGGCACTGATAGATATTTTTATCCAGCAAGAGTGTTCATACCCAGCATAGACCCATTGACACTTATCATTATCCCTTGGGATAAATATGATTTAAAGCGAATACTCGATCATTCACCACACATATTAGACATTACACAGAAATACTATGAATTTGAATATATCGACAAAAACAAATCAAATTTACAAAAGAGAATCGTCATTGGTTGGCCATCCGAACTATTTATTCCACTTGAAGTAAGAGGTAGCTTGCCCGTTATTCCAGAGCAACTAAGAGTTTTTGCCAAAGGCTTCGATAAGACAATAACTATCCCGGTAGACCAAAAAAATCAAGAATTCACCTTGGACGTTGCAGATCAGAAAATTAAATTCACTCCATCAGGTGAAAAATTAAATATCACATTCACAAGTAACGGAATTAATTGCCGATAGACTCAAAAAAGCATCATTCAATGCGGGCGCCCTGGCTTTCGAAACCACAAAACATTTCAAGGCCTACATGCAACCGCCACAGCCTTGACCGTGGCCTGCCTCAAGCCGGCACCGTCCTACCGACCCTTCCCCTCACCGCAACGTAAACACCTCCAGCGACCGCTCCAGCGATTGGGCGCTGGCGCGCAGCGAGCCCGCCGCGCCGGCCGATTGTTCGACCAGGGCGGCGTTTTGCTGGGTGACGGAGTCGAGCTGGGCCACGGCGTCGTTGACCTGGGCGATGCCTACGGATTGTTCGCGCGTGGCGATGCTGATCTGGTGGACCAGGTCGCTGACGCGGCCCACGGCGTCGACCATGCCGTCGATGGTGCGGCCTGCGGCGTCCATGCGGGCGTTGCCATCGTTGATGCCGTCCACGGTGCGGTTGATGAGGCCGCTGATTTCCTTGGCGGCCGAGGCGCTGCGCTGGGCGAGGGCCCGCACTTCGCCGGCCACGACGGCAAAGCCACGGCCCTGCTCGCCTGCGCGGGCTGCTTCGACGGCGGCATTCAGGGCCAGCAGGTTGGTCTGGAAGGCAATGCTTTCGATCACGCCAATGATCTCGCCCATGCGGCGCGAGGAGCCGCGGATGTGCTCCATGGCAGCGCCCACTTCCTGGATGGCGGCGCCGCTCTTGCCTGCGACCTGGCGGCTCTGGTCGCTTTCATGGGCCATGAGCTGGGCCGTGTCGGCGGTCTGCGCGACGGTGCCCGATATCTCTTCCATCGAGGCCGCCGTCTGCTGCAGGCTGGTGGCCTGGGATTCTGTGCGCTGCGCGAGGTCGAAGCTGCCCTGGGCGATCTCGTGGGCCGTCGTGGCAAAGCCGCGCATTTCGGTGCGCACGTCGCCGACCACGGCGCGCAGGTTGATCTGGATCTGCTGCAGCCGCTGCATCAGGGCGCCCATGGGGCCGCTGTAGTCGTGCTGCATGTTGGTGCCCAGCTGGCAGCTGGCAATGTCGGCGGCAAAGCCGCTGGCCTGCTCCAGGCCCGCCACGCAGCGCTGCTGGAAGCGCCACAGCACAAAGCCGCCACCGGCCAGCAGGGCCGCCAGGCGTGCGCCCCAGGCGGCGGCGCCCTGCCAGCCCAGCAGGTCGGGCAGCATGGCGGCCAGGCCGACGCTGCCCAGCATCAGCGCCATGCGGGCCGTCAGGCCCAGGTCGCTGCGGCGGTCCCACAGGCCTGCCAGGCCCAGGCGGCGCAGCTCGCCGCCACGCAGTCGCAGGGTTTCCTGGCCGGCATCGGCTTCGGCGCGCATGCGGGCATAGAGGGCTTCGGCAGCCTCGATCTCGTCCGGCCGGGGCTTGGTTCGCACCGACAGGTAGCCGCGCGGCCTGCCGCCTTCCATGATGGGGGTGACGTTGGCGCGCACCCAGTAGTGGTCGCCGTTCTTGCGCCGGTTCTTGACCAGGGCAGTCCACGGGTAGCCGTGGGCGATGGTGCGCCACATGTCCTTGAAGGCGGCGGCCGGCATGTCCGGATGACGGATGAGGTTGTGCGGCTGGTCGATCAACTCCTCGTAGGTATAGCCGCTGACCCGCACGAAGGCAGGGTTGCAATGGGTGATCTCGCCCTTGGTGTTGGTGACGGATACCAGCAGCTCATCGCCCGGAAAGTCGTAGTTGAGCTGGCTGACGGGCAAATTCACGCGCATGGGTACCACTCCTTTGGGATGTCTCTTGTTCTTGTGAAATGGCAAGGCGAAGCGCACTGAAGCCACCGGAATCCATCAAACGGAAACACAAATTCACATTTCCAAATCATCTCACAGCACGGCAACCTCAGTCCCATGCTCGGAACTGGTGCATGGTTTTACAGCGTGTGCGCCAGATTTGTGGTGATGATTCAGAACAGTTGAGGTGTAAAGGGATCGCTGTCCGGCGCGGGCTGGGCCGGTCCCCTGAGCAGTTGCTCGCGCGCCAGCGGGTCGTGGGCGGTGGCGTTCCAGTCGGCCGTGCGAACGAGGTTGCCCACGCGCACGCCCAGCAGGCGCAGCCGCTTGGCCAGGGGCACGCGCTTGAGGCATTGGCCTGCGGCGCGGCGCAGGGTGGCGGCATCGGCCATGGGCAGCTCCAGCGTGTGGTCGCGCGTGGCGGTCTTGAAGTCGTCGTAGCGCAACTTGATGCCGACGGTGCGGCCCATGTAGCCCTTGCGCTGCAGGTCCTGGGCCAGGCGTTCGCACAGGTCGGTGAAGATGGCGCTCAGTTCGGCCCGGTCGCGTACGGCGTGCAGGTCGCGCTCGAAGGTGGTCTCGCGGCTCATGGAGACGGGCTCGCTGTGCGTGACCACGGGCCGGTCGTCACGGCCCCAGGAGGCACCATGCAGCCAGTTGCCGTAGGCGCGGCCAAACCATTGCACGAGCTGGGGCAGGCTTTGCGCGGCCAGCTCGCCGATGGTCCGTATGCCCAGCGCCTGCAGCTTGGCGTCGGCCTTGGGGCCTATGCCATTGATCTTGCGGCAGGCCAGCGGCCAGATGACGGTCTGCAGGTCCTCGGGCTGGACGATGGAGATGCCGTTGGGCTTGTTGAATTCGCTGGCCATCTTGGCCAGCAGCTTGTTGGGGGCCACGCCGATGGAGCAGGTCAGGCCCGTGGCGTCGGTGATGGTTTTCTGGATCAGCCGAGCCAGCACGCGCCCGCCTTCGCGCTGGCCGCCAGGCACGTCGGTGAAGTCGATGTAGACCTCGTCCACGCCGCGGTCCTCCATCAGCGGGGCGATGGAGACGATGATCTCCTTGAACATGCGCGAGAAGCGCCGCACCTCGGCAAAGTCCACGGGCAGCATGATGGCCTGCGGGCACAGGCGCGCGGCCTTCATCATGCCCATGGCCGAGCCCACGCCGAACTGCCGCGCCGGGTAGGTGGCCGTGGTGATCACGCCCCGGCCGACGTAGTCCTTGAGGCGTGAGAACTCGTCCACCGGAATCTCGTGCAGCCGCCCGGCGTAGCGCGTATCCAGCGCCTCGTCATGCGCGCGGCGCCCGCCGCCGATGACCACGGGCAGCCCCTTGAGCTGCGGATAGCGCAGCAGCTCCACCGAGGCATAGAAGGCGTCCATGTCCAGGTGGGCGATGCGGCGCGCAGGCGCAGCATCGGCAGGGCTTGCGGGTGTCGTGGGTGTCGTTTCAGGCACGCCGCCATTATTGCGGCAACTGTGCATTCATACAGCCTGCAGGGCTTGTTCCCACAGGCCCTGGACCATTCATCCCTGCAGGCAGATGAGGACCAGTCCCAGAACCATCAGGCCCATGCCGATCTTCTCCTGGCGGCTCAGGCTTTCGCTGAGCACGCGGCGCGAGACGATGTAGCTGAACACCACCTCGACCATGCCCAGCGTGCGCACGGGCGCGGCGCCTTGCAGGGCGTAGGCGGTGAACCAGGCCAGCGAGGCGGCCGCGCCCATGCCGCCGGCCAGCAGCGACACGCGCCAGGCGCGGAAGATGGGGCGCAGGCCCTGCGCGTGGGTGCGCGCAATCCAGGCGCCCAGGCCCAGGGTCTGCATGAGCTGGGCAATCAGCACGCCCCAGGCGCCCGACAGCCAGGGAGATATCTCGCCCAGCCGCGCCAGTTCCACCGCGCCGCCCCGGTAGCCCACGGTGGCGATGGCAAAGCAGGCGCCACAGGCCAGGCCGTAGAGCGCCGAGCGGCTGGCCCAGGCCGACAGCGACAGCATCTGGCCGCGCGGCGGCAGCGACAGGATGAGCACGCCCAAGGTGGCCAGCGCCATGGCCAGCAGGGCCACGGCCGTGGGCAGCTCGTGCAGGAAGAGGCCTGCGAACAGGGCGACCTGCAGCACCTCGGTCTTGGACAGGGTGACGGCCACGGCGAAGTTGCGCTCCTTCATGGCCAGCAGCAAGGCCGCCGTGGCCGCTACCTGGAAGAAGGCGCCCAGCGCGATCCAGCCCAGGTAGGCCCAGGAGAACCGGGGCAGCGCCCAGGCCCCGTCCCCTCCCAGGTACAGCGCCAGCAGGTAGATGCCGGCAAACGGCAGGCCGTAGAGAAAGCGCACCAGGGTGGCCGGCAGGGTGCCGAGTTCGGAGGTCAGCGAGCGCTGGGCCGTATTGCGCACAGTCTGGGCGGCTGCGGCGAACAGCACCACGGGCACCCACAGCCAGGTCAGGTCTTGGAGGGAAGAAAGCATGTCGGCAAAAAAGGGAAGGCACCGCCGGCATGGCGCGGGCGACTGAGTGCCGGCCAGCATAGCCGCCGGTCGGGCACCAGGCGCACGCACTTGGAGAAGGCTGCCGCGCCCGGCAGCGAAACAGAGGCCGGCCAGCCAACGCTGCACGCGCGCCCCGCTCTGGCCAGGGCAAGCAGGCTGCGTTGTGCAGCAGCACGGCCGTCGCCAATGGCGAGCGGGCCTGCGCGGCGCGCTACAGGTCGCGCCGGATCAGCGCGCCCTTGAACAGCACCGGTCCCGTGGGCCCGGTCTGGCTGGGCACGCCGCCCTTGGGCTCCAGGCTGATGGCCAGGGCAGGCACGCCCTGGACTTCGGCGGCCGCTGCAGTCAGCTTCACGAGCTTGTCGCGTCCCAGCACGCCCAGCGATTGCGGGCCGCCCTGGGGCGGCAGGGCCCACAACTGCAGCGATTTGTCTGCGGCCTCGTGGAAGTCGCCCACGCGCTGCAGCACCAGGCTGTTCTTGCCGGGGTCGAAGGTCACGAGCATGGAGGCATCGGCCTTGTCGTCGGCCAGCACGGCCACGTACTGGATCTGGGGCGTTGCCTGCAGCGCGACCTGGGCGGCCTGCAGCTGGTTGCGCAGCACGGCCAGCTGGCGCTCACCGCTTTGGCGCAGGTCCTGGTGCGACCACAGCCCCACGGCCACGGCCGCCACGGTGGCGCAGGCGCCCAGCAGGGCCGCGCCGCGCCACCAGTCCAGGGCACGGCCCACGCCGGATTTCGCGCGTTCGTCCAGGCCTTGCCCATCAACGGCGCGCCGCCGGTGCGGCTGGGCGGCGCGGGCCTTTTCGGCCTGCAGCAGGTTGTCGATGCGGACCCAGACCGCATCGTCGGGGCGCACGGGAGCCTGCATTTCGGACAGGGCCGACCAGCGGCCCTGCCACAGCAGGGCGGCGGCGCGCACCGGGGCCTGGTCACGGGCCAGTTGCTCGAAGCGGCGGCGTGCCGCACCGCGCAGCGTGCCCAGGGCGTATGCGGCGGCCAGCCGGTCCAGCAGTTCGGGGTGTCGGGAAATATTCATGGCAAATCCTTGGGCCGCTCAGAGCATGTCATCTGCATCACGCATGGCGCGAGAGGCAGCGGCGCAACTGCTCCAGGCCGCGCCGGATCCAGGTTTTGACCGTGCCCAGCGGCAACTGCAGCTGGCCGGCCAGTTCGCCGTGGCTGAGGTCACGCAGGTAGGCCAGGCTGACCACCTCGCGCTGGCGGCCTTCCAGCCGCTCCAGGCACTGGTACAGCGCCACCGCCTGCTCGCTGGCCTCGGCCAGTTGCAGCGGGCCCTGGCTTTCATCGCTCCCGCCGCCTTGGGCCGCCAGTTGCGCCTCATCGAACTCCTCGTTCAGGTGCAGGCGTTCGGCGCGGCGCCGGCGCAGGAAGTCCAGCGCCCTGCTGCGCACCACCAGGCCCATCCAGGCCAGCGGCGGGCTCAGCGAGCCCCGGTAGCCCGAGGCGCTGCGCCAGATGTGCAGGTAGCTGTCCTGCAGCACGTCTTCGGCCCAGTCCTTGTGCCGCAGGATGCGCAGCGCAAGCCCGTACAGCCGGGACGAGGTGGCCTCGTACAGGCTGCGGAGCGCGGGCTCGTCCTGCGCTGCGATGCGGTCCAGAAGGTCCATCAGCTCTTGGTCGGTTGGTGTGGTGCCCATGCACGCATTGTGGGCGAGCGGGCGGCCCCGTGGCCCGCACTGTTGCGTTGCCGCCCCGGGGGGCTTGTCGTGTCCTTCAATCGGCTGCAGGGGTCATATCGGTGGCCTGCAGGGGGTCTGGTACCGGTCTGCCGGCCTGCGCCGGCTCTCACTGGTCAATACGCAGCACATTGCGAACCGGATGCGGATAAATTTTTTTTGCACCCAGGTGAATCCAACCTCACCCATGCTGCGTATTCCGTGTGTCGCGCCCCGGACAGCGGTCCAAGGCGACATCCCTCAACCCCTCGACCTGGAGAACCTCATGAGCTACATCCTCCCCCTCGGCCTGGCCACCATGGCCGCACTGACGCTTGGCGCCTGCTCCTCCATGGACATGAGCAAGAGCTATTCCCAGTCCGGCCTGCCGGCCGCCGTGCAGGTGCCCGCAGGCCACAAGGTCGCCATGGAAACCGTCGGCATCGGCCAGATCACCTACGAGTGCCGCGCCAAGAAGGATCAGGCGATGGAGCAGGAGTGGGCCTTCGTCGGCCCCGATGCCCGCCTGACGGACCGCCAGGGCCGCGTCATCGGCCGCTACTTCGGCCCGCCCGCCACCTGGGCGCACCAGGACGGCTCCAAGGTCACGGCCACCCAGGTCGCGGTGGCTCCGTCCAGCGCAGGCAACATCCCCCTGCAACTGGTCAAGGCCGAACCTGCCACCGGCATGGGCGCCATGCAGGGCGTGACCTATATCCAGCGCGTGGCCACGCGCGGCGGCGTGGCGCCGGCCATGGCCTGCAACAGCTCCACGCTGGGCCAAAAGCAGGTGGTGCAGTACCAGGCCGACTACATCATCTGGAAGGCTTCCTGATCCGCCGCCACCGGTGCCGCTACGGCTGCCCGCCCCCTGCCCCGAAGGCCGAGGGCGGCATGCCGAACTGGCGCCTGAAGGCCAGCGAATAGGCGCTGTGGCTTTCATAGCCGGCCTCCAGCGCCACCTGCACGATGGGCCGGCCGGCCAGCAGGGCCTGCATGGACGACAGCAGCCGCGCGCGCTGCCGCCAGCGGCCGAAACTCAGGCCGGTGGCCTGCAGGAAATGGCGGTGGAAAGTCTTCTCGCCCATGGCCAGCCGTGCGGCCCAGTCGGCGGCCGTGGCGGCCAGGTTTTCAGCCCGTTCACCGCCCTGGCCCACGGCCTGGCCGCCTTCGGCCAGCGCGCGGCAGACAGCCGCCATGCGCGCATCCTGCGGCCAGGGCAGGTGAAATGGCACGACAGGCGGCTGGCGCAATTCCTGCAGCAGCAGTTCGACGACCAGCCGGTCTCTCGTTTCATCCTGTCCGCGCTGCGGCGCCGCCGGCCAGCGCGCGACCTCGCTGATCAGCTCGCGCAATAGCGGCGAGACCTCGATCACGCAGTCCGCCACCGGCAGCCCCTGCGCCGCCTGGGCATCCACGAACAGGCTGCGCACCTGCACGGCACCACGCATGCGCAGGCTGTGCGGCACGCCCGAGCACAGCCAGACGCCGCGCGTGGGCGGCACCACCCAGCGCCCGCTGCGCGCGCGCACCTCCAGCACGCCCTGCACGGCATAGAGCAGTTGGCAGCATTCGTGGGAGTGCTCCTGCACTTCCATCCCGGCCGGATAGTCACCGGCCACGCCCGTGACGGGCAAGGGCGCGGCAGCCTGCAGCTCAGGCAGGCCGGCATGGCCACAGGGCACGGCGGGAAGGTCGGCGGCAGTGCGCATGTTTGTCCAGATCCATGGAGAAAATGAGAAATTCTATAAAGACAGACAAATGCCCTGCCCGCAAACTGGCACCCGTTCCCTGTGATTCACCGCCATCGCACCATGCACCGCCTGCCCTCGCCCTCCCTACCATCCCTGGCCCATGGCCGGGGTCCGGGCGCCTGCGCAGGCGCCGCATTTCGCACCGACTCTCCCTGATCCCGGCCTGGCGCAGCTTCCCCACACCGGGAAGCCAGGAGAGCGGGGCTGCCGGCCGATCCGGTGGCTGCATACCCAGCGTTTCCTGCGAGGCCCGCATGCTGAAGAATCCCGCGTCCAGATACCTTCCCTTCCCCGCCGTCGACCTGCCCGACCGCCAATGGCCTTCGCGCCAGCTGAGCCAGGCGCCCGTGTGGCTGTCCACCGACCTGCGCGACGGCAACCAGGCCCTGTTCGAGCCCATGAACCGCGAGCGCAAGCTGCGCCTGTTCCACGAGCTGGTGCGCATAGGCTTCAAGGAGATCGAGGTGGGCTTTCCCTCTGCCTCGCAGACCGACTACGCCATCGTGCGCCACCTGATCGACGAAGGGCTGATCCCCGCCGATGTGACGCCCATGGTCATCACCCAGCTGCGCGAGGACCTGATCCGCGCCACTGTGGACAGCGTGGCCGGCGCGCGGCGCGCCATCGTGCACTTCTACAACGCCGTGGCACCGGCCTGGCGCGAGATCGTCTTCGGCATGCAGGTGCCCGAGATCATCGCCATGGTGGAGCGGCACATCGCCCTGCTGCGCGAACTGACCGATGCCCACCCCGAGACCGAATGGGTGCTGCAGTACTCGCCCGAGACCTTCTGCATGGCCGAGCTGGAGGTATCGCTGGCCGTGTGCAACGCGGCCATCCGCGCCTGGGATGCAGGCCCCGGGCGGCCCATGATCATCAACCTGCCGACCACGGTGGAGGTGAGCACGGCCAATGTCTTCGCCGACCAGATCGAGTGGATGCACCGCCGCCTGGAGCGGCGCGAGCACATCGTGCTGTCCGTGCACCCGCACAACGACCGGGGCACGGGCGTGGCCTGCGCCGAGCAGGCGCTGCTGGCCGGCGCCCAGCGCGTGGAAGGCTGCCTGTTCGGCAATGGCGAGCGCAGCGGCAACCTCGATGTGGTGACGCTGGCGCTCAACCTGTACACGCAGGGCATCGCGCCGGGTCTGGACTTCTCGGACATCGCGGCCGTGGCGCGCATTGCGGAGGAATGCACGGCCCTGCCCATCCACCCGCGCCACCCCTATGTGGGCGACCTGGTGTTCACGGCGTTCTCGGGCTCGCACCAGGACGCCATCGCCAAGGGCTTTGCGGCGCAACGGCCCGATGCGCCCTGGCGCGTCCCCTACCTGCCCATCGACCCGCAGGACCTGGGCCGCACCTACGACAGCATCGTGCGCGTCAACAGCCAGTCGGGCAAGGGCGGCATCGCCTTCCTGCTGCAGCGCGACCATGGCGTGACCATGCCCCGGCGCATGCAGGTGGAATTCAGCGCCGTGGTGCAGCGCCAGGCCGACGCCAGCGAGGCCGAGCTGGCCAGTGAAGACCTGTGGGAGCTGTTCGAGTCCACCTACCTCGCACCCCGGCAGCATCCCTGGCGCTACCACAGCCACCATCTGTTCGACAGCGCCAAGGGCCAGGGCATTGCGCTGGAAGTGGTGCGGACGGACGGGCTTCGAATGCAGCTGCATGGCGAGGGCAGCGGTCCCATCGACGCCGTGGCCGCTGCCATCGGCCAGCACCTGGGCGTGGCGCTGCGCATAGACCACTACGAG
>NZ_JTKZ01000048.1:0-612 GCF_000799035.1 Delftia sp. ZNC0008 | reverse complement strand
CCGCGTCCCAAGGCCTGGGAGGGCGTGCGCGAGGCGCGCCAGTTCGGCAACGCCTGCCTGCAGATCGGGCGCATGTACGGCCCGGGCGCCAACAACCGCTTCGACGACACCATTGCCTCCACCCTGGGCCAGCCCGTGGGCAGCGAGGACTGCCTGACGCTCAACATCTGGCGCCCGGCCAGCGGCGCCGAGAAGCTGCCGGTGCTGGTGTTCATCCACGGCGGCAGCGCCATCTCGGGCTATACGGCCGATCCGCTGTATGACGGCGCCGCCCTGGCACGCGCTGCCAATGCCGTGGTGGTCACGGCCAACTACCGGCTGGACATCCTGGGCTACATGCACATGCCGCAGATGCAGGCCGGCGCACCGGCCACGGGCAACTTCGCGCTGCTGGACAACCTGCAGGCGCTGCGTTTTGTGCAGCGCAATATCGCGGGCTTTGGCGGCGATCCGGGCAATGTCACGCTCATGGGCCAGTCGGCGGGGGCCACCAATGTGCTGGCGCTGCTGGCGGCCGAGTCGGCGCGCGGCCTGTTCCACAGGCTGGTGCCCATCAGCGGCGGGCTGTCGCTGCCGTCCAACCTGCCGGCCGGCGTGCTGGCCACGCTCAAG
>NZ_JTKZ01000765.1:0-1503 GCF_000799035.1 Delftia sp. ZNC0008 | reverse complement strand
CGCGCCCGGCACCTCGCGCGCGGTGGTCGAGTTGCGCGAAGGCGGCGGCATGAGCCTCATCAACCGCGGCCAGTCCGAGACGCTGCGCTTCGACGGCGTGACCGGCCAGTTGCAGGCCAGCCCCGAGGCGCCCGCCATCTCCTGGGTGCGCGCCACCGGCAACGTGATCACCGGCGTGCACCTGGGCCGCTTTGCAGAGCCCGCCACGCGCTGGCTGCTGCTGCTCAGCGGCGTGGTCGGCACCTTCATGGCCGCGTCCGGCATGGTGCTGTGGGTGGTCAAGCGCATGCCCGAGCGCCGCAAGCTGGGCCGCACGCCCTTCGGCCACCGTCTGGTGGAGGTGCTCAACGTGGGCTCCATCGCGGGCCTGTCGGTGGCCGTGGCCGGCTTCTTCTGGCTCAACCGCCTGCTGCCGGTGCCCATGCAGGCGCGCAGTGATTGGGAGATCAACGGCTTCTTCATCATCTGGCTGCTGTGCCTGCTGCATCCGCTGCGGGTCTCGCACCGCAATGCCTGGCTGCAGCAGATGGCGCTGGCCGCCGTGCTGTACGCGCTGCTGCCCCTGCTCAACCTGCTGACGGGCGGCGCATCGCTGGTGCAGACCCTGGCCAACGGGCAGTGGAGCATCGCCAGCTTCGATCTGCTGATGCTGGGCCTGGCCGCCATCCACGGCGTGGTGGCCTGGTGGCTGCTGCGCGGCAAGCCGGCAGTGGCTGCAGCGCCTGCAGCCCCCCGCACGCAAGCCCGCGCCGCCAGCCATGCCCCTACGCTGGAGCGCGCGTCATGATGATTCTTGCCACCCTTTGCCTGGCCTTTGCAGGCTTTGCCGTCGTCGCCGCTTCCATGGACCGGCACCAGGACCAACTGGGCACCGAAGGCCTGGCACCCGCGCGCCTGAAGGCCTGGCGGCTGGCCGGCTACGCGCTGTTGGCCCTATCGCTGGCGCCCTGCCTGCTGCGCTGGAATGCCTCGGTGGCCTTGGCCGCCTGGCTGGGCCTGCTGACCTTTGCCGCGCTGGCCCTGGGCCTGCTGCTGACCTATGCGCCGCAGTTCGCGCGGCGTGTGGCGGCCGCTGCAGCGGCGGCGGGGCTGCTGGCCTGGCTGGTGGCTGGCTGATTCAATAGGCGGCAGCTGCCTGCTGTGCCGGCGCGGCCACCGGCGAATCATCGAACTGCCCCCGCAGCCTGCGCGCCGCATTCGCAAACAGCAGCACATCCACGCCCACGGCCACGAAGCTGCAGCCCAGGTCCAGGTAGCGGCGGGCCAGGGCGGGGTCCGAGGTCAGGGTGCCGGCCGCCTTGCCGCTGGCGATGATGGTCTTCATGGCGGCTTCGATGGCGGCCTGCACTTCCGGGTGGCCCGGGTTGCCGCGGTGGCCCATGGAGGCGGCCAGGTCGGCGGGGCCGATGAAGACGCCGTGCACGCCGTCCACCGCGCAGATGGCTTCAAGGTTGTGCAGCGCGGCCACGGTCTCGGCCTGCACCAGCAGGCAGACCTACGCGG
>NZ_JTKZ01000890.1:0-537 GCF_000799035.1 Delftia sp. ZNC0008 | reverse complement strand
TCCACACCACAGTGGCCTGCTGGTCTGCGCTGGTCAGCGCCAGGGCGTAGGCCTCGGCCGGCAGCATGCGGCCCATGGCGTGGTCCACGTACTGCAGCACGGTGCCGGTCAGGATCGGGCCGCGGTGCTCAGCGCGGATGCGGGCCAGGGCCAAGCGCAGCACAGGCTTTTCGATGTGGGCTAGGTCTTCCGCCAGCAGCAGTAGCGCGGCAGGCCGGACCTGCTGGCCGCTCAGCTCCATCGTGGCGCCCAGCTCCTCCAGCAGCCAGTCGGTGTCCAGGTCGTCACGCATTGCCGCCCTCCCCGTTGCCCCGGCCGCCACGCTGGCGCAGCAGCCGCTTGGCCTCCTCGATGGCGTCGAAATTGGCGCTGGTCTTGTCGGCTGCCTGCGCTGCAGTGCCGGTCATGGCCTGGCCGCGTGCCCACTGCGTCCGGTAGCTCTCGGCCTTTCCCAACAGCGCGCCGACACCGTGCGAGTCCTTCAGCACGTAGGCCTCGCTGACGCATTCCACGTACCAGGCCGCCACCAGCGGCGCC
>NZ_JTKZ01000742.1:0-322 GCF_000799035.1 Delftia sp. ZNC0008 | reverse complement strand
CAACCCAATCGGATCCTGATGCACAAACCTTCCCACCACAGGATCGTAATACCTGAACCGGTTGTAGTGCAGCCCCGTCTCGCCGTCAAAGTACTGTCCCTGGAACCGTAGCGGTTGCTCCACCAGCGCAAGGCTTTGTACCTCACCCTGGGCGGCCAGGGCCAGCGGGCGCTGGTCGTGGGTGAACACCGCCGCATCGTCCGTGCCGGTGCGCAGGTACTGCAACTGCTGTGTCTGGCCCCAGACCTTGTAGCTTGCGGCCCAGACGATGCGGCCGGCTTCGTCGGTGAGCTCCTGGGGGGCGCCGATCTGGTCGCAGTGG
>NZ_JTKZ01000136.1:0-1223 GCF_000799035.1 Delftia sp. ZNC0008 | reverse complement strand
GGTCGGGGCCTTTCCATCGGCCGCGCGCTGGCCCGCCTGCGCCTGCAGCTCGGCCAGGGCGGCCTCTGCTGCTGCGGCACGGGCGGTCTCGCGCTCAGCCTCAGACTTCCAGCGCTGTTCGCCCTGGCGTGCCTGTTCCAACTTCTCGTAGGGGATGGTGTGCTTGCCATCCTTGGCCAGCACCACGGCATGTGCCGGGTCTGGCTCAGCCGGCGCAGCATCGCCCCCGGTCTTCGCTACCGCTTCCACAGCGGGTGCAGCAGGAGTGTTTGCCGGATCAGTGGCGGTCGCTGGCGCGCCGCCGGGTTCCTCGGACGCTGCCGAGGTATCGCCATGCAACCCAGCGTTGAGCATCTGGGTCAACTGATCGGCCGACAATTCGCCGCCCGCGCTTTCAAAAGAATCCTGTTGTGATGTCGTCATGCCTGTCCCGCCACATATCGCCGTGGCCGCATGGGCCAGCAATCCGGAGCAGCGCCTGGGCGCCGCGCCATCTGCTCTTGAATCCGCAGCGCCGAAGCGCCGCAGTCATCGCCACAGCGACACGCGCTCCGGCTTGGAAGCAGTGTCAAAAAGCGGGAGAGGAAAGGCCAACCCTAGACAGAGTGGCAATGAAAACGCCGCCCGAAGGCGGCGCTGGCCGAAGCCAATGGATTCAACTGCCCTGCGGCAGGTTGTCGTCGGGCGCGGCAGTCTCGATGCCCTGCATGCCGCGCGCCGGCTCCTGAGGGATTGGCGGGAATGCGGGGCTGGTGTTCTCGCGCACCTGGGCGATGTCGCCGGCCGCGCCCGGACCGCCAGACTGCGGCGCTGGGCCGCCGGCCGCAACGCCAGGCACAGGAAAGTTCGGGTCGTCGCCGCCTGGATTGGGCTTCTGGTAGCCAGCGCCCTGCATGATGGCGTCGGCAATGGGCGCGATGGCAGGATTCATGGCTACCTGGGCCCCGCCCTGCATCGCCGAGAAGGCGGCCTGCACGCCCACCTGTACGGCGTCGGCCATCACCTTCTTGATCTGAGCATCCGTGAGGCGCTCCTTCATCTCCAACTCGCGCGCCTTGAGGTCGTGCCCGGCCTTGGACAGCGCGGCCTGCACCTCCTGCTGAATCCGCTGCTCGACCTGCTCCGGACTCTCCTGGGAGCCGGCCGCGCGCAGGGCTTCGATGATCTCGCGCTTGTAGGGCGTGTCCATGAGCGCAACCATGTAGGGCATGGCGGCCTGCTGG
>NZ_JTKZ01000441.1:0-931 GCF_000799035.1 Delftia sp. ZNC0008 | reverse complement strand
CTGAGCAACCGCACGGACTGCTGGCTGCCCGGAGGCCGCCACGTCCAATGGCTCTACTACGGCTCGGGCCACCTGCACCAGATCCTCGCCGACGGCCAGGTGCTCAGCGACATCGAACGCGACGCCCTGCACCAGGAAATCCAACGCACCCAAGGCACGCTGACCAGCCGCTATGGCTGGGACCCCATGGGCCGCCTCACCTCCCACAAGGTCAGCCAGCAAGGCGCACTCCAGGGCCAGCCCGGCAGGCCTTCACCCCAGGCCCTGTGGGACCGTGACACCCCCCTGCCCTCCGGCCAGCGCATCGCCCGCCTGTACCAGTACGACCCCACAGGCAACCTCGTCGCCACGCGCGACGGCCTGCGCGGCGACAGCCAGTACCGCTACGACGCCCTGGGCCGCATCCTCGCCGCCCAGAAAAACGCTGCAGGTGGATTGCCCACCTCGGGCCGGAACCTGGAAACCTTCGCATTCGACCCCGCAGGCAACCTGCTCAACCCCAACCGTGGTGGAGACCTCAGCAGCGGCGGCACCAGCAACGAACGCGAACAGGTGCCCACCAACCGGCTCGCCGTCTACCAGGACCTGCGCTTCCAGTACGACCTGCACGGCAACATCGTGGAGCGCCGCATCGGCTGGCACACCGTGCAGCGCTTTCGCTACAGCGCCGAGCACCAGATGCTCGAATCCACGGTCACGCGCTACCACGACAGGCCCGAACCGAAGATCGCCGGATCGAATGCGCAGCCAGAGCCTGCCGCCACCGTCCAGACCACGCGCTACCGCTACGACGCGCTCGGCCGGCGCATCGACAAGCACGATGCCTTCGGGCGCACCACCTTCCTCTACGACGGCGACCTGCTCGCCGGGGAAATCCGTGGCTCACGCCTGAGCGAATACCTCTACGAGCCCGACAGCTTCGTGCCCCTGG
>NZ_JTKZ01000579.1:0-25107 GCF_000799035.1 Delftia sp. ZNC0008 | reverse complement strand
CGTAGCGTCCACAGTGGCCGATGACGGCGCCTGGGCACTGCAGCCCGTGGCCTGGACCGCCCCGGGCTGGCGCATGCTGCGCACGGCCGACCCCGCGCGCAAGCCGCCGCCGGGCCTGCCCTTTGACGACAAGACCTACCAGCTGGGCTACGAGGTGTTCCTCGAGAACCGCAACCTGGAAGATGCCTGGCGCGTGGCCACGGCCGCCGTGCGCCAGGCGCCGCAGGACATGGCCTGGCGCGAGCGCCTGGCCCAGGTGTCCGAATGGATGGGGCAGCAGCAGCAGGCCCTGGACAACTGGCTGGTCATTGCGCAGAACACGGGCCGTGAAGATGCCTGGAAGACGGTGATGCGCCTGGCGCCGGGCCTGTTCGACGACCGCGCCCTGATTGCCGGCCTGCGCCACCAGTTGAGCCGCCGTCCCCAGGATGCCGCGCTGCTGCAGGCGCTGGTCCAGGCCTATGAGCGCCAGGCCGAGCCGGGCGCGGCCATCGACTATCTGCAAAAGCACGGCAGTACGCCGCAGTCGCAGATTCTGCTGGCCCAGCTGGCCGAGCGCGCAGGCCGTCCGCCGCTGGCGCTGCAGGCATGGAAGCGCGTGCTCAGCGATCCCGAGCAGCGCACGCCGGCCCATGTCATGCCCGCCGCCGTGCTCGCGCTGCTGCAGGGCGAGCCGGCGCTGGGCCTGCGCTGGCTGGAAGACGCACAGACGCGCGTTCCGGCCGGCATGCAGGACGAAGGCGAGTACTGGCGCCTGCTGGGCGACCTGGCCCAGGACCAGCGCCAGGAGGCGCTGACGCTCAAGGCCTACCGCCGCCTGCTGCAGACGCCGCACGCCGGCATCAGCGACTACGACGAAGTGATCCGCCTGCTGCAGCGCACCGACCGGCGCGAGGCGGCCCAGATGTCCCTGCATGCCTGGGAGCAGTTCCAGGACGTGCGCCATCTGACACAGGCCTTCTACCTGCTGGAGGATCAGGAGGACTGGACGCAGATCGGCCGCCAGGTCGAGCGCATCATGGCCGACCCGGCCTTGCTCAAGCGCCTGATGGGCCAGCCCACCTTCTTCCAGATCCTGGGCGCCTACTACCAGCGCACTGCGCAGCCGAAAAAGGCCATGGAAGCCTTCGAGAAGGGCCTGGCGCTGGACCCCGGCTCCACGCCGCTGCGCCAGGGCCTGATGTGGCTGCTGATCGACACGCAGAACGCGGCGGCCCTCAAGCTGCTGCTGGCGGCGGCCGAGCCCGTGTGGGCGCGTGATGCCGACATGCACGGCGCCCTGGCGGCGGCCTACATGACGCTGTCGCGCCCGGCTGTTGCGCTGGAGCGGTATCTGAAGCCGCACCGCACGGAGCATGCCGACGACTTCCTGTGGATGATGCAGTACGCGGACGCGCTGGAGCAGAACCAGCAGGCGGACCAGGCCTGGAACCTGAGGCAGCAGCTGTGGCAGCGCGAGAAGGCGCGCACGCGTGCGCAGCAGGGCCCTTCGGCCGATGCGGCCCGCCGCTGGCTGACCGCCGAGGGCCTGGACGAGGTCCAGCGCCAGGCACGCAGCCGGCTCATGCTCTTTCATACCCAGGGCGATGCCGAATTCGCCCTGATGCGCGAGCTGCTGCGCATGGACCTGGAAGGCGGGCGCCGCGAGCATTCCGCTGCTGCGGCCGAGCTGGCCATCGCCTGGCTGCAGGAGCGCGGCGAATACCAGGCCGAGCGCGGCTACCTTTGGCAGCAGTACGCGCGCAGCCGCAGCAAGAGTGCCAGCGCACCGCTGTGGGCCGAGATCACGGTGGCCCTGGCGGAAAAGGATGTGGCCCAGGCCGGGCAGCTGCTGCAGCGCCATGACGAGGCACTGCCGCGCTACGACCGCATCAACGCGGCGGCCATGGTGGGCGATGTGCGGCTGGCGCAGACCGCGGGCTTCGAGAGCATGGCCTACCAGCCCGACGACGATCCCCTTCACCTGGGGCTGACCGAGCAGTTGCTGGCCTTCAGCGACTACGGCGGCCTGCAGTTGCGCAATCGCCGCATGGACGCCATCGACGAGCAGGTCTCGCGGCTGCGCTGGCATGTGGGTCTCAACCCCCGCTGGGCGCTGGACCTGGATGCCGAGGACGTGCGCCGCACGGTCAACAAAAGCACCCTGGTGCGCGGACCCTCCCAGGAGCGGGGCATCGGCCTGCGCCTGACGCGCAAGACGCAGTCGGCCTCCAGCGAGTTCATGCTGGGCCGGCGCGAAAGCCTGGAGAGCTACACGCCGATGCAGTTCACGCAGACCTACAACGTGGACAGCCGCTGGAGCCTGCAGGCATCGCTGGGCCGGCACCTGGCCACGCAGGAAACGCTGGCCATGCGCATGGGCGGCATGAAGGACCGCGTGTCGCTGGGCAGCAGCTACCAGCTCTCACGCCTGGACCAGATCACGCTGGAGCTGGCATCGGAGCGCTACCGCGTGCAAAGCGGCGCCCGCGTGGGCTCCGGCAACCATGCGATGCTGCAATACCTGCACACCTATCGCAGCGAGGCACCCACCCTGCAGTTCGGCGCCTTCACCTCCTGGCACCGCTACAGCCGCACCGACCCGGCGCTGCTGCAGGGCAGGGATGCGGCCATCCTGGGCTACCTGCCTGCGTTCAACGATCCCACCATCGACTATCTGTTGCCGCGCAGCTTCCGCTTCTCGGGCCTGCAGATGATGTTCAACACGGGCTACGAGCAGCAATACACGCGCGCGCTGCGGCCCTATGCCAGCCTGGCCCTGACGCACCACAGCATCAACGGCGCGGGCTACGAGCTGGGCATGGGCCTGGCCACCAGCCTGTTCGGTGCGGACCACCTCGCGCTGGGCCTGAACCTGTCCAAGTCGGGCATCAACACCGTGGGCAATACCCGCGAGCTGTTGCTCACCTACCGCCTCCACTACTGATCCGAAGACTTCAAGGAGCCTTTCCATGACACACCGCACTTCTTTTGCCTCCCGCCTTCGCGTGCTCACGGGTATGGCCCTTGTCGGCCTGCTGTCTGCCTGCTCGACCATCGACCGGGGCACGGCGCCCGCTCTGGAGACGAACGCCAGCTGGGCCGTGCTGCCCTTCGAGAACCACACCGAGACACCCATGGCCGGCAACCGCGCCGCCGCCATCGCCACGGCGCTGATCAATGCGCGCGGCGTGGGCCAGGTCAAGCGCTACACGGGCGATGCGCTGCAGGAGACGCTGTTCGACGGCCGCGACGCCAAGCGCCGCGAGGACGCCCTGGCCTGGGCGCGCGGCGAAGGCGTGCGCTATGCGCTGACGGGCGCGGTGGACGAATGGCGCTACAAGGTCGGAGTGGATGGCGAACCGGCCGTGGGTGTGACGCTGGAGATCGTGGAGGTGGGCACCGGCGCCACCGTGTGGAGCGGCGCGGGCGCGCAAAGCGGCTGGAGCCGCGAGGCCCTGGCCGCCGTGGGCCAGAAGCTGATCCGCAATCTGCTGGGCACGGGCCTGGCCAACGCCCGATAAGCGCATCGAGGAACGATTTTCCATGCCAGACCAAGCCACCACGCCCAAGGCGGCACCGCATCCCGATGCACCGCGCCGAGCCGGCATTGCCGCGGAATTCAGGGGTTCGCCCCTGGGCCTGCTTGTGCAGACAAGCGCCAAGCCCTGGGTGGTGGTGGGAGAGACGCTGCTTTTGCCGTTGCTGGCCCTGTTGGTCGGCATGTGGGCCAACCCCGCCAACCCCCTGTGGGTGGAGGCGGAGTTTCCCTGGGCCTGGCTGGCGCCCGTGGTCGTGGCCCTGCGCTACGGGCCCGTTGCCGGCCTGTCGGCGTCCGGTGTGCTGCTGCTGGCATGGCTGGGCGTCAACCAGCGGGATCTGTCGCTGTTTCCCGAACAGTATTTCCTGGGCGGCCTGATCCTGGTCATGGTCGTGGGCGAGATCTCCAGCCTGTGGCGCGCGCGCATACGCCGTGCGCGCACGGCGCAGAACTACATGGACCAGCGCACCGAGCAGCTGATCCGCCAGCATTACCTTCTGCGCCTGTCGCATGACCGCCTCGAGCAGGAGCTCATAGGCCGTCCCGTGTCCATGCGCGACGCCATCAACGTGCTCAGCGGCCTCAGCGGCGCCGAGGGCGATGCGCAAAGCCTGCTCAACCTGCTGGCGCGCTTCAGCCAGATCAGCGTGGCCAGCCTGGTGCCCGTGCGCAACGATGTGCTGGACCCCACGCCCATTGCCCAGCTGGGCGGCGAGCGGCCCATCCATGTCCATGACCCGCTGGTGCGCCAGGCGCTGGACAGCCATGTGCTGTGCCATATCTCGCAAAGCATGGCGCAAGGCCAGCAGACGCAGTACATCGTCGTGGCGCCCATGCTGGACCTGGAGGGCGAGATCTACGGCCTGCTGCTGGTCGAGGAAATGCCTTTCTTCGCACTGCAGGAAGAAGCGCTGCAGACCATCAACCTGCTGCTGGGCTACTACACCGACAGCGTGGCCGCCAACAGCCTGGCCGCACCGCTGCTGCAGGCCTATCCCGACTGCCCGCCGCACTTCGCCTTCGAGGTGCAGCGCATGGAGCATGTGAACCGCAGCGCGCGCCTGAGCAGCGTGGTGGTGGCGCTGGAGCTGTCGCCATCGGCCGTCCAGGCGCAGATGGCCCAGCAGATCATGCGGCTGGAGCGCATGCTGGACCGCTCCTGGCTGCAGGAGCGCGATGGCCGGCAACTGCTGGCCATCTTCATGCCGCTGGGCACCAACGCCACGGCCGAGGGCTACCTGAACCGCATCGAGGCCTGGCTGGCCCAGCGCGGCGTGGCCTCGCTGGCCGATGCGGGCATCTTCCCGCGCACCATCTTGCTGGACCGCTGCTCGGCCATCAGCGTGCTGGAGCGGCTGCACCAGATGGGGCAGGGCCATGCTTAACCTCAAGCTGGCCCTGGGCGCGCTGGCCGCGGAAATCGCCTCCTGGAGCAGCCTGTGGCTGCTGCGCAGCCAGTCGGATGCCGCCCTGCTGGGCTATCTCATGGCCCATGGATTGGCCAGCGGCCTGCTGGCGCTGTGCCTGGCGCCGTTCCTGGCCACCTCGGCCAGGTCGGTGCGCCAGCGCCTGGCCCTGGTGGCGCTGATGGGGCTGTTTGCCTATGCCGTGCCGGTGGCCGGCATCCTGGGCGCCGTCGTGGCCACCATTGCGCTGCACACGCAGCGCGGCCCGCGCGGTGGCCAGCGCTTTCCGGTGATGCCCCTGCCCGATTTCGACCCGCACCAGCAGTCCGGAACCAGCCGCCGCCAGGCGGGCCTGCAGTCCTTCCTGGCCAATCCCAATGTGCCCGTCGCCTCGCGCATGCGGGCCATGGTGGCGCTGGGCAGCGTGCCGGGGCGCATTGCCTCGCCCATGCTGCGCACGGCGCTGGGCGATTCCAGCGAGGACCTGCGCCTGCTGGCCTACAGCATGCTGGACGCCAAGGAGCGCGAGATCAGCAAGACCATCCACCAGGAGCTGCAGCTGTTCGAGCATGCCCGCCAGTCCGAGGGCGATGCGCCCTGCGGGCCGCGCGGACTGCAGGCGGCTCGGGCGCTCACCGACCTGTATGCGGAGCTGGTCTACCAGGGCGTGGCGCAGGGCGATGTGCGTGACCACGCCATCCAGCAATCCCTGCACTACTGCGACCTGGTGCTGGCCCAGCGGCCCGACAACGCGCTGCTGCTGTTGCGCCGTGGCCGGTTGTTGCATCTGCAGGGCAGGCAGGTGGAGTCGCTGGCCTGCTACGAGCGCTCGCTGGCGCTGGGCATGGAGCCCGCGCGCGTCGTGCCCTACCAGGCCGAGCTGCTGTTCGAGCGGCGCGAGTTCGCCAAGGCGCAGGCGCTGATGCGATCGCTGGACATCGAGCATGCCCTGCCGCGCCTGAAGCCCAGCATCCGCTACTGGAGTGCCTCATGAGCCGTGCGAGCCAGTTCCCCACGGCGGCCAGTGCGGACATCGCGCTGTTGCTGGAGGGCACGTTTCCCTATGTCAGCGGCGGCGTGTCCAGCTGGGTCAACCAGATCCTGCAGGCCTATCCCGAGCACCGTTTCGCCATCGTCTTCCTGGGAAGCCGGCGCGAGGACTATGGCGATTTCCGCTACGCGCTGCCGCCCAACGTGGTGCACTTCGAGCAGCATTTCCTCTTTGACGCCCTGCACTCCAACATCCAGCCCGCGCCCTCGCGCGGCCATCCCGAAGCCCTGGCCAAGGCCCGGGAGTTCCTGCAAGCGCTGGAGGCGCATGACGGCAGTGACGAAAGCCGGGCCAAGGTGCTGGCGGCCATGCGCTCGATTGCGCTGGAACTGCAGCCCGGCGGCAGCCTGCCGCTGGAGGATTTCCTGCACAGCGAATTCGCCTGGGACCTGATCCGCGACAGCTACCGGCGCCACTGCACCGATCCATCGTTCGTGGACTTCTTCTGGACCGTGCGCATCATGCTGCAGCCGCTGTGGCTGATGGCGCGCATCGCCCACGGGCTGATCCC
This sequence comes from Delftia sp. ZNC0008, assembly GCF_000799035.1. Taxonomy (NCBI): domain Bacteria; kingdom Pseudomonadati; phylum Pseudomonadota; class Betaproteobacteria; order Burkholderiales; family Comamonadaceae; genus Delftia; species Delftia sp. ZNC0008. Next base: position 18,619 of record NZ_JTKZ01000579.1, on the reverse strand, counting down.
GGTGCGCGTGCTGCATACGGTCTCCACGGGCTATGCGGGGTTTCTGGGGGGGCTGCTGCACCATTCGCGCGGCCTGCCGCTGGTGCTGTCCGAGCATGGCATCTACACCAAGGAACGGCAGATTGACCTGCTGCAGAGCACCTGGATACGCGACAACCGCAACATCTTCCAGCGCGACCCCATGGAGGTGTCGTTCTTCCGGCAGATGTGGATACGGTTTTTCGACTGGATGGGGCGCTTTTGCTATGGCGCGGCCGACCCCATCATTGCGCTGTACGAGAACAACCGCCTGCGCCAGGTGGCCGATGGCGCGGCGGCAGAGCGCACGGTCAGCATTCCCAACGGCATCCGCATAGAGCGCTTTGCGCCGCTGCGCGCCCAGCGGCTGGCCGAGACGCCGCCCGTGCTGTGCCTGATCGGCCGCGTGGTGCCCATCAAGGACATCAAGACCTTCATCCGCGCCATGCGCCGCGTGGTCAACCGGATGCCCCAGGCCCAGGCCTGGGTGGCCGGCCCCACGGCCGAAGACCCGGCCTATGCCGATGAATGCCAGAACCTCGTGGACAGCCTGGGCCTGCAGGCCAACGTCCGCTTTCTGGGCATGCAGAAGGTGGAGGAGTTGCTGCCCAAGGTGGGCGTGGTCGTGCTGTCGTCCATCAGCGAGGCGCTGCCCCTGGTGATTCTCGAAGCACAGGCCGCCGGCGTGCCCGTCGTCAGCACCGACGTGGGCTCGTGCCGCCAGCTCATCGACGGGCTGGGGCCCGAGGACCAGGCCCTGGGCTCGTGCGGGCGCGTGGTCGGCATTGCCAACCCCGAGGCACTGGCCGATGCCTGCCTGGAGCTGCTGGCATCGCCCGGGCAATGGCAGGCCGCCAGCGCGGCCGGGATTGCGCGCGTGGAGCGCTACTACTCCGACCGGCTGCTGTTCGAGCGCTACAGGCAGGTCTATGACAGGGCGCTGCAACAGTCCGAGGAAAAACACTGATGGCCGGCATTGGATTCGAACTGCGCCACCTGCTGCGCAAGAACACGCTGACCAGCGTGCTCCAGGCCTACGCCTATGCGGGCGTCATCGGCTCGGGGCCGTGGGTGTTCTCCATCATCGGCATCCTGCTGGTGGGGGTGTTCAGCGTCAGCGTGGTGGCGCCGCCGCTGCTGGTCACGCAGTTCCAGACCTCGGTCACCTACCTGGTGGCCAGCAGCCTGATCCTGACCGGGGCGGCGCAGCTGGCATTCACGCGCTTTGTCTCGGACCAGCTGTTCCTCAAGAAGGACGAGAGCATCCTGCCCAACCTGCATGGCCTGCTGCTGGTGGTCGTGGCCACTGCCAGCGCGCTGGGCACGCTGGCGCTTTTCGTGGTGCTGCCGGGCCAGGGCCTGCTGTACCGCGTGCTGATGCTGGCCGGCTTCACGCTGATGTGCGTGGTCTGGGTCATGACCGTGCTGCTGTCGGGCCTCAAGCACTACCGGGCCATTGCCGGGCTGTTCGGCGCCACCTACCTGCTCATCGTGCTGCTGGCGCTGCCGCTGCGGTACTGGGGGCTGGAAGGGCTGCTGGCCAGCTTCGTGATCGGCCACGTGCTGCTGCTGGCCGGCATGTGGCTGATCGTGCTGCGCAGCTTTCCGCTGCAAAAGCGCTGGATCGCCTTCGACTTCACGCAGCGCTCGCTGATCTTTCCGGCGCTGATCGCCATCGGCGTGCTCTACAACCTGGGTATCTGGATCGACAAGTTCATGTTCTGGTACTACCCGCCGACCTCGCAGCAGATCATCGGCGGGCTCAGGGCCTCGCTGATCTACGACCTGCCGGTGTTCCTGTCCTACCTGTCCATCATTCCGGGCATGGCGGTCTTTCTGGTGCGCATCGAGACCGACTTCGTCGAGTACTACGACAAGTTCTTCGATGCCGTGCGCGGCGGCGGATCGCTCGAGTACATCGAGTCCATGCGCAACGAAATGGTCTACGCCATCCAGGCGGGCCTGGGCGAGATCGCCAAGGTGCAGACGCTGGCCGTCCTCGTCACCCTGGTGGCCGGACCGGCCATCCTGCAGTTGCTGGGCATCTCCCAGCTGTACCTGCCGTTGCTGCATGTGCAGGTGGTCGGCGCCGGGCTGCAGGTGGGCGTGATGGCCGTGCTCAACGTGTTCTTCTATCTGGACGAGCGGCGCATCGTCTTCATGCTGTGCCTGCTGCTGGTGGTGCTGAACATCGCCTTCACGGGCATTTCGCTGGCGCTGGGCGCCGCGTTCTATGGCTACGGCTTTTGCCTGGCCATGCTGGTGACGCTGTGCGTGGGCCTGTTCATGCTCTCGCGCGAACTCAACCGGCTCGAGTACAAGACCTTCATGCTGCAGTGACCGGCAGGCATCTCTCGCCCTTTGCCGATTTGCACGGTCTTGATCCAGCGTGTTGGCGGGGGGCGCCGGTCTGCGCGACAATACGGGATTCGGCGCCGGCACCCAACCGAGACAAAGGTTCCGCCAAGGAACCATTCATTACAACGATTGCGCACCTTGCGTGCAGCGGCCGCCGCCTTTCGCTTTTTCCACTCCAAAGCTTTAAGCCATGAAAAAACGCACCCTCTTGGCCATGGTGGCCCTGTCTGCACTGCTGGCAGCCTGCGGCAAGAACGAGTCCGCATCGACCGCCGCCGCGCCGGTTGCCGCCCCCGTGCCGGCAGCCATGACCAAGTTGGTGATCGGCCTGGACGACAACTTCCCGCCCATGGGCTTTCGTGACGACAAGAACGAGATCGTCGGCTTCGACATCGACATGGCGCGTGAAGCCGCCAAGCGCATGAACGTGGAGGTGGACTTCAAGCCCATCGACTGGAGCGCCAAGGAGGCCGAGCTGGTCGGCAAGCGCGTCGACGCGCTGTGGAACGGCCTGACCATCACCGAAGAGCGCAAGAAGAACATCGCCTTCACCGCGCCCTACATGGAGAACCACCAGATCATCATCGTGCGCGCCGACTCCGACATCAAGGACAAGGCCGGCCTGGCCGGCAAGGTCGTGGGTGCGCAGGATGGCAGCTCGGCCGTGGACGCCATCAAGAAGGACGCCGCCGTGGCCGCCAGCTTCAAGGACCTGAAGACCTTCGGCGACAACATCACCGCGCTGATGGACCTGTCGGCCGGCCGCCTGGACGCCGTCGTGGTCGACGAGGTCGTGGGGCGCTTCCACGTGGCCAAGAAGGCTGGCGAATACCTGGTGCTCGAGGACAACTTCGGCACCGAGGACTACGGCGTGGGCCTGCGCAAGGAGGACACCGAAGTTCTGGGCAAGCTCGAAGCCGCGCTGGCCGAGATGAAGAAGGACGGCAAGGCCGCCGAAATCGCCTCCAAGTGGTTCGGCAAGGACATCATCAAGTAAATCCGGCACACCATGCGACCGGCAAGGCCAGCCTGGCATTGCCGGTCTTTTGCGTTCTGGGACGCACGCGCCCGTGGCTGCCCGGATCCTGCCGATGCCGGCGGGGCCGCGCACCGCACTGAGGCCATTCGATGGAATATGTAATCTCGCTCATGGGGCCGCTGTCCGCCGGCGCCCTGGTCACCCTCAAGCTCTTCGTCATCACCCTGGCGCTGTCCATTCCCCTGGGACTGTCGCTGGCGCTGATGCGCATCTCCCGCTTTCCCGCCCTGAGCCGGCTGGTCGGCGGCTACATCTGGCTGATGCGCGGCACGCCGCTGATGCTGCAGATGCTGTTCATCTACTTCGCGCTGCCCTTCGTGCCCGTGATCGGCGTGCGCCTGCCCGATTTCCCGGCCGCCGTGGTCGCCTTCGCGCTGAACTACGCCGCCTACTTCGCCGAAATCTTCCGCGCGGGCATCCAGTCCGTGGACCGCGGCCAGTACGAGGGCGCCAAGGTGCTGGGCATGAGCTACGGCCAGACCATGCGCCGCATCATCCTGCCGCAGATGTGGGCGCGCATCATCCCGCCTGTGAGCAACGAGACCATCACCCTGGTCAAGGACACCTCGCTGATCTACGTGCTGGCCCTGAACGATCTGCTGCGCGCCGCGCGCGGCATCGTGCAGCGCGATTTCACCATCACGCCCTTCGTGGTGGCCGCAGGCTTCTATCTGGTCATGACTCTCGTGTTGACCTGGATCTTCCAATACCTAGAAAAACGCCATGCCAAATACGACGCGTGATAACGCGCCCGAGACCATGATCTCGGCGCAGAACATCTGCAAGGGCTTTGGCGGCGTGCCGGTGCTGCGCGGCGTTTCGCTGGAGCTGGCGCGTGGCGAGGTGGTGGCCATCATCGGTCCCTCGGGATCGGGCAAGAGCACCTTTTTGCGCTGCCTCAACCACCTGGAAACCATTGACAGCGGCCGTGTCGCCGTCGAGGGCGAGGTGCTGGTGGACAGCGGCGCGGACGGCCGCGCCCACTACGTGCCCGAGGCGCAGATCCGCCAGATCGGCCGCAAGATGGGCATGGTGTTCCAGTCCTTCAACCTGTTCCCGCACCTCACGGTGCTGGAGAACATCATCGAGGCGCCGATCGTCGTCAAGGGCCTCAGGCGCGAGCAGATCGTGCCCAAGGCCGAGGCGCTGCTGCACAAGGTGGGCCTGCTGGAAAAGCGCGATGCCTATCCCAACCGTCTGTCGGGCGGGCAAAAGCAGCGCGTGGCCATTGCCCGGGCCCTGGCCATGGAGCCCGACATCCTGCTGTTCGACGAGCCCACCTCCGCGCTGGACCCCGAGCTGACCGGCGAGGTGCTGCGCACCATGCGCGAGCTGGCGCAGGAGCACATGACCATGCTGGTCGTGACCCACGAGATGGGCTTTGCCCGTGAAGTGGCCAATCGCGTGATCTTCATGGACAAGGGGGAGATCGTCGAGCAAGGCCCTGCGGAAGCATTCTTTGCGGCGCCGCAGCACACGCGGACCCAGGCATTCCTGCAGAACATGTTGTAAAAAAACATCTGTCCAGTCCGGATTTTCCCCAGGTCCAGAGAGCGTGCAACGCTTGTGTAGCAAGCAAAGCATGCTCTTTTTTTTATGGCGGTTTCTGCCATGACTTTTTGAGAAACATACACGGATGTATGTTTATCTCGGGCGGTGGTGAGCAAGCAGCGGCACCTGTCTGCACAATAGCGGGCTTGCCTGCGAACATTTATCGACCGCACCACAGCATGATCCCAACCGCCTCTTTCGTGGAGTTGCGCAACGTCACCTTCGGCTATGGCGAGCGTGTGATCCTGCGCGACCTGTCGCTGCAGGTGCCGCGCGGCAAAGTCACGGCCCTGATGGGCGCATCGGGCGGGGGCAAGACCACCGTGCTGCGCCTGATCGGCGGCCAGCAGCATGCCCAGCAGGGGCAGGTGCTGTTCGATGGCAAGGACGTCACCACCATGGACGCCGCGGGCCTGTATGCTGCGCGCCGGCGCATGGGCATGCTGTTCCAGTTCGGCGCCCTGTTCACCGACATGAGCGTGTTCGACAACGTGGCCTTCCCGCTGCGCGAGCACACCGACCTTCCCGACGAACTGGTGCGCGACATCGTGCTCATGAAGCTGCATGCCGTGGGTCTGCGCGGTGCGCGCGACCTCATGCCCAGCGAGATATCGGGCGGCATGGCCCGCCGCGTGGCGCTGGCGCGGGCCATTGCACTGGACCCCGAACTGGTCATGTACGACGAGCCCTTCGCCGGGCTGGATCCCATTTCCCTGGGCACCGCTGCCCAACTGATCCGAGAACTCAACGACGCCATGGGCCTGACCTCCATCCTGGTGTCCCATGACGTGGAGGAAACCTTCCATGTGGCCGACCATGTGGTCATTCTGGGCAACGGCGGTGTCGCCGCCCAGGGCTCGCCCGAGGAAGTCAAGGCCAATCCCGATCCGCTGGTGCAGCAGTTCATCCACGCACGCGCCACCGGCCCCGTACCCTTCCATTACCCCGGCGTGAGTGCCGAAGAGGATTTCGGCACGCCTGAAAGCCCGGTCAAGGCCAACGGCCGGAGGCGCGCATGAACCGGCTGCATCCCGCTCGCATCGGCGCGGCAGTGCGCCACCAGTTGACCCAGCTGGGCATGGGGACCCGCCTGTTCGGCCGCCTGCTCGCGCTGATGGGGCCGGCGCTGGGCAGGCCGCGGCTGATTGGCGACCAGATCCATTTCCTGGGCAACTATTCGCTGGCCATCATCGGCGTGTCCGGCCTGTTCGTCGGTTTCGTGCTGGGCCTGCAGGGCTACTACACCCTGCAGCGCTACGGCTCGGCCGAGGCGCTGGGCCTGCTGGTGGCGCTGTCCCTGGTGCGCGAGCTCGGCCCCGTCGTCACGGCGCTGCTGTTTGCCGGCCGTGCCGGCACGGCGCTGACGGCCGAGATCGGCCTCATGAAGGCCGGCGAGCAGTTGTCGGCCATGGAAATGATGGCCGTGGACCCCGTGCGCCGCATCCTGGCGCCGCGCTTCGTGGCCGGCCTGATCGCCATGCCGCTGCTGGCCGCTGTCTTCAGCGCCGTCGGCGTGATCGGCGGCTGGCTGGTGGGCGTGGTCATGATCGGCGTCGATGGCGGTGCCTTCTGGGGCCAGATGCAAAACGGCGTGGACTGGTGGTATGACCTGGGCAACGGCGTTCTCAAGAGCCTGGTGTTCGGCGTGGCGGTGACCTTCATCGCGCTGCTGCAGGGCTATGCAGCCAAGCCCACGCCCGAAGGCGTGTCCCGCGCGACCACGCGCACGGTGGTGATGGCCTCGCTGGCCGTGCTGGGGCTGGACTTCCTGCTCACGGCCACGATGTTCAGCCTTTGACCCGGCACCGAAGCCACCCCCGCAAAACAAGGAAAAACAAACCATGCAGCAATCCAAGAGTGATGTCTGGGTCGGACTGTTCGTGCTGATCGGCGCTGCGGCGCTGGTGTTCCTGGCGCTGCAGTCGGCCAACCTGCTGAGCCTGAGCTTCCAGAAAACCTACACGCTGACCGCGCGCTTCGACAACATCGGCGGACTCAAGCCCAAGGCGGCCGTGCGCAGCGCGGGCGTCGTCGTGGGCCGCGTGGAATCCATCACCTTCGACGATCAGGTCTTTCAGGCCAGCGTGACCATGGCCATGGAAAACCGCTACGCGTTTCCCAAGGACAGTTCCCTGAAGATCCTGACCAGCGGCCTGCTCGGCGACCAGTACATCGGCATCGAAGCCGGCGCAGATGACCACAACCTCAAGGATGGCGACCGCGTCGTCGCAACCCAGTCGGCCGTTGTGCTGGAAAATCTGATCGGACAGTTCCTCTACGGCAAGGCCGAGCAGGGTGGCAGCTCCGGTGCAGGAGGCAAAGAATGACAACCAACCATGAACAGGCGACCGTGGGTCGCCCTGCAGTCCAGGCAGCATCCTGGCAGCGCGCAGCCATGCTGGGCACATTGGCCGCCGCTTCGCTGCTCGCCGGCTGCGCCACCGCGCCGGGCGAGGCCCGCAATCCCCAGGACCCGTTCGAGCCGTTCAACCGCAGCGTCTACTCGTTCAACGACGGCCTGGACCGTGCCGTCCTGAAGCCGGTGGCCACGGCCTACCGCGACGTCACTCCGCGTCTGGCCCGCGATGGCGTGAGCAATTTCTTCTCCAACCTCAGCGATGTCTGGTCCTTCGTGAACAACGCGCTGCAGGGCCAGGCCGAAGGCGCCTACAACTCCGTCGTGCGGTTCTCGGTGAATACGGTCTTCGGCCTGGGCGGCTTGCTCGACATCGCCAGCGAGGCCGGCATCGAGCGCCAAAAGCAGGACTTCGGCCAGACCCTGGGTCGCTGGGGCGTGCCCACCGGGCCGTACCTGGTGCTGCCGCTGCTGGGCCCGTCCACGGTGCGTGACACTGCGGCTCTTCCGGTGGATGCCTGGGGCAACCCCATGTCGGCGATCAACGACATCCCGGTTCGCAACAGCCTGTATGTGCTGCGACTGGTGGATACACGTGCCCGCCTGCTCAATGCCTCCGACACGCTGGACTCCGTCGCGCTCGACCGCTACAGCCTGACGCGCGATGTCTACCTGAACCTGCGGCGTGGCAAGTCGGGTGATGACGGTCGCATCGAGGATTACGACGACGATGCCGGCAAGCTGCCGCCCGAAGACGGCGCGAAGTAAGCAGTTCGTAACATCCCGAGATGAAAAACGGCCGCTGCCTGACATGGCGCGGCCGGAAAAATGTGCAATATCAACCCGGTCCGGGGCATGAGGCCCTGCTGGGAAAGGAAGAGTGATGATCAATCGACGTGCCTGGAGCGCTGCCGCTGCAGCCATGCTGGCCATGGGAACCCTTGGCGCGGCACTGCCGGCCCGCGCAGCCGGCGAGACCCCCGATGCGCTGATCAAGCGTGTCTCCACCGACGTGCTGGAAACCATCAAGAAGGACCCCTCGCTGCGCGAGGGCGATGTCTCCAAGGTCAATGCGCTGGTCAATGACAAGGTCATGCCGTATGTGAATTTCCGCCGCATGACCTCCGCCTCGGTGGGGCCGGCCTGGCGCCAGGCCACGCCTGCGCAGCGCGAGAAGCTGGAGACCGAGTTCAAGGCCCTGCTGATCCGCACCTATTCGGGCGCGCTGACGCAGGTCAGCAACCAGACCATCAACGTCAAGCCCCTGCGCGCGGCAGCCGGCGACACCGATGTGCTGGTGCGCACCGAGGTGCTGGGCCGCGGCGAGCCCGTGCAGCTGGACTACCGGCTCGAGAAGTCCGGTGACGGCTGGAAGATCTACAACCTGAACGTGCTGGGCGTGTGGCTGGTGGAAACCTACCGCAACCAGTTCAGCCAGGAAATCAATGCCCGCGGCATCGACGGCCTGATCGAGACCCTGGCCACGCGCAGCAAGATGCCGGCCACGCCGCCCTCCAAGGGCTGACAGCCTCGGACGCACGCGCCATGCTGCAGCTCCCCCGTGAACTGACCTACCGCCAGGCACGCAGCTGTCTCGTGCAGCTGCGACCCCAGGTGCAGGCCTTCGACGGCGCCCAGGTGCGTGTCGATGCCAGCGGTGTCGAGGTCTTCGACTCGGCCGCACTGGCCGTGCTGCTGGCCTGCCGCCGCACCGCGAAGGCGGCAGACAAGCAATTGGTGGTCGTGGGCCTGCCGCAGGGCCTGCAGTCCATGGCGGCGCTGTATGGCGTCGACGGGCTGCTGGCCGACACGGCCGCATCCTCCCCCTCCTGAGCCGGCGCAGCGCGCCGCTGCAAAGAGCCCTGCAAGGCAGGTTTGGCTGCAAGGGCCTAGAATCGCGCCTCGCATGTCTGCCGTCTCATTCCAATCCATCTCCAAGACCTACCAGACCCCCAAGGGGGCCTTCCAGGCGCTCAACCACGTGAGTCTGGACATCGAGGAGGGCGAGTTCTTCGGCCTGCTCGGTCCCAATGGCGCTGGCAAGACCACGATGATCAGCATCCTGGCCGGCCTGTCGCGCGCCACCAGCGGCCGCGTGCTGGTCCAGGGCAGCGACGTGCATGCCGACTACTCGGCTGCCCGGCGCAAGCTGGGCATCGTGCCGCAGGAGCTGGTCTTCGATCCCTTCTTCAATGTGCGCGAGGCGCTGCGCTTTCAGTCCGGCTATTTCGGCGTCAGGAACAATGACGACTGGATCGACGAGCTGCTGCACAGCCTGGGGCTGACCGACAAGGCCAATTCCAACATGCGCCAGCTGTCCGGCGGCATGAAGCGCCGCGTGCTGGTGGCCCAGGCGCTGGTGCACAAGCCGCCCATCATCGTGCTCGACGAGCCCACGGCCGGCGTGGACGTGGAGCTGCGCCAGACGCTGTGGCACTTCATCGCACGCCTGAACCGCGAAGGCCATACCGTGCTGCTCACCACCCACTACCTGGAAGAGGCCGAGGCGCTGTGCAGCCGCGTGGCCATGCTCAAGCAGGGCAACATCGTCAAGCTCTCGACCATGTCGGATCTGCTCAAGTCCGCCTCCTCCAACGTGCTCCAGTTCAAGACCGATACCGCCTTGCCGCCGGCCCTGGCCGCGCGGGCGCGGGTGACCGGCCGCATCGTGCAGATACCCGCCAACGACGCCAGCGATGTGGAACGCCTGCTCGCCGCGCTGCGCGAGGGCTCCGTCGTGCCCGAGGACGTGGAAATCCGCCGCGCCGATCTGGAGGACGTCTTCATCCATGTGATGAATGAGCAGGGACAGACTTCGCAGGGAGCTTCGGCATGAACGGCTGGCAGACCCTGCTCAAGAAGGAAGTGCTGCGCTTTTGGAAGGTCAGCTTCCAGACCGTGGCCGCACCCGTGCTCACGGCCGTGCTCTATCTGCTGATCTTCGGCCATGTGCTCGAAGGCCGGGTGCTGGTGTACGACCGCATCAGCTACACGGCCTTCCTGATCCCTGGCCTGGTGATGATGAGCGTGCTGCAGAACGCCTTCGCCAACAGCTCCTCCAGCCTGGTGCAGAGCAAGATCATGGGCTCCATGGTCTTCGTGCTGCTCACGCCGCTGTCCCACTGGGCCTGGTTCGGCGCCTACGTGGGAGCGTCGGTGCTGCGCGGGCTGCTGGTGGGCGCGGGCGTGTTCGTCGTCACGCTGTACTTCGCCATTCCCGAATTCACGGCACCGCTGTGGATTCTGGTCTTCGGCCTGCTGGGCGCGGCGCTGCTGGGCACGCTGGGTGTGATCGCCGGCCTGTGGGCTGACAAGTTCGACCAGATGGCGGCCTTTCAGAACTTCCTGATCATGCCCATGACGTTCCTGTCGGGCGTGTTCTATTCGATCCAGTCCCTGCCGCCTTTTTGGCAAAAAGTCAGCCATCTGAACCCGTTTTTCTACATGATCGACGGTTTCCGCTACGGCTTCTTCGGCCAGAGCGACGTATCGCCCTGGGTCAGCCTGGCCATCGTCGGCTCGGCCTGGCTGGCGGTGAGTGCCCTGGCCGTGCACCTGCTGCGCATCGGCTACAAGATCCGCGGCTGAGGTTTTTCCACAGGCTGCGGCGGGCGCTGTGCCCGCATTGTTGAATCCACCCATGAACAGGCGGCCGGCGCCCGGCGCCGCCGCCAACCAAGGCCATGCCACGATGCATGGCAGGAAAGCTTCCCCCATGACTGCAGACCAACTCAAGGAACTGATCGCCACCGGCCTGCCTTGCGAACACATTGCGCTGGAAGGTGATGGACGGCACTGGTTTGCCACCATCGTCTCGGCCCAATTCGAGGGCCAGCGCCTGCTGCAGCGCCAGCGCCTGGTCTACGCCACGCTGGGCCAGCGCATGCATACCGACGAGGTCCATGCGCTGTCCATGAAGACCTACACGCCCGCCGAGTGGGCTGCCCAGGCCGGCCAGGCCTGAGCGCACAGCCCGGTCACGACGCCTCAGACTTTCTGCCGCAACTGGTCGATACGGCCCGTGCGGCATCTCCTTTTTCCCGATTTCCAGATTCAAGTCTGTCAGCCATGGACAAACTCCTGATTCGCGGTGGCCGAGCGCTGCATGGCGAGGTGACGGTCTCCGGCGCCAAGAATGCCGCCCTGCCCGAGCTGTGCGCCGCGCTGCTGTCGTCCGAGCCCGTCACCCTGCGCAATGTGCCGCGCCTGCAGGACGTGGCCACCATGCTCAAGCTCATCCGCAACATGGGTGTCGGCGCCGAGCACGATGACAGCGGCACCGTGCGCATCCACGCCGGCTCGCTGTCCAACCCCGAGGCACCCTACGAACTGGTCAAGACCATGCGCGCCTCGGTCCTGGCCCTGGGCCCGCTGCTGGCCCGATTCGGCCAGGCCCGCGTGTCGCTGCCCGGCGGCTGCGCCATCGGCTCGCGCCCCGTGGACCAGCACATCAAGGGCCTGCAGGCCATGGGTGCCGAGATCGTTGTCGAGAACGGCTACATGCACGCGTGCCTGCCCGGGCATCTCAAGCGCCTGCAGGGCGCCCGCATCACCACCGACATGGTGACGGTCACGGGCACCGAGAACTTCCTGATGGCCGCCGTGCTGGCCGAAGGCGAGACGGTGCTGGAAAACGCCGCCATGGAGCCCGAGATCGGCGACCTGGCCGAAATGCTCATCAAGATGGGCGCAAGGATCGAAGGGCACGGCACCAGCCGCATCGTCATCCAGGGTGTGGAGCGGCTGAGCGGCTGCGAGCACCAGGTGGTGGCCGACCGCATCGAGGCCGGCACCTTCCTGTGCGCCGTGGCGGCCACGGGCGGCGAGGCGCTGCTGCGCAATGGCCGTGCCGACCACCTGGGCGCGGTCATCGACAAGCTCAAGGACGCTGGGGCCGAAGTGTCCGCCGAGGAGGGCGGCATCCGCGTGCGCGCTGCCGGCAAGCTCAAGGCCCAGAGTTTCCGCACCACCGAGTACCCGGGTTTTCCCACCGACATGCAGGCGCAGTTCATGGCGCTGAACCTGGTGGCCGAAGGCTGCAGCATGGTCACCGAGACCATCTTCGAGAACCGCTTCATGCACGTCGACGAGATGCTGCGCCTGGGCGCGCAGATCACCACCGACGGACGCGTGGCCACCATCACCGGCAGCCAGTCGCTGTCGGGCGCGGCCGTCATGGCCACCGACCTGCGCGCTTCGGCCAGCCTGGTCATCGCCGGCCTCGTGGCCAAGGGCGAGACCCTGGTCGATCGCATCTATCATCTGGACCGCGGCTACGATCGCATGGAAGACAAGCTGCGCGGCCTGGGTGCCGACATCGAAAGAGTTTCCCAATGACCATCACGATTGCCCTGTCCAAGGGCCGCATCTACGACGAAACCGTGCCGCTGCTGGCCGCTGCCGGCATCTCGGTCACCGAAGACATTGAAAAGTCGCGCAAGCTGATCTTCGAGACCAACCAGAGCCATGTGCGCGTGGTGCTGGTGCGCGCCTCCGACGTGCCGGTCTACGTGCAGTACGGCGGCGCCGACCTCGGCGTGGCCGGCCTGGACTCGCTGATCGAGCATGGTGCCCAGGGCCTGTACCAGCCCCTGGACCTGAAGATCGCGCGCTGCCGCGTCAGCGTCGCCGTGCGCAACGGCTTCGACTACGCGCTGGCCGTCAAGCAGGGCGCCCGTCTGCGCATCGCCACCAAGTATCCCGAGATCGCGCGCAACTTCTTCGCCACCAAGGGCGTGCACGTGGACATGGTCAAGCTCTACGGCTCCATGGAACTGGCTCCGCTGACCGGCATGGCCGACGCCATCGTCGACCTGGTGTCCACCGGCAACACGCTCAGGGCCAATGACCTGGTCGAGGTCGAGCCCATCATGGAGATCAGCTCGCGCCTGGTGGTCAACCAGGCCTCGCTCAAGCTCAAGCAGGCCCCTCTGCGCAAGATCATCGATGCCTTTGCATCGGCCATTCCCCAAGACTGAAGCCCTCTGCACCATGGAATACCAAGCCGCTCCCGCCCGCCTGTCCACGCTTGACGCCAACTTCGAACACGATTTTGCGCAGCGCCTGCATTGGTCGGCAGACACGGACGCGGCCATCGAGCAGCGCGTGGCCGACATCCTGGCCGATGTGCAAAAGCGCGGCGATGCGGCCGTGCTGGAGTACACGGCGCGTTTTGACGGATTGCAGGTGGACGGCATGGCAGCGCTGGAGCTGACGCAGGCCGAGCTAAAGGCCGCCTTCGACAGCCTGGGCGACGAGCAGCGCGATGCGCTGACGGCCGCCGCCCAGCGCGTGCGCACCTACCACGAGGCACAAAAGCGCGCCAGCGGCGAGAGCTGGAGCTACCGCGACGCCGATGGCACCCTGCTGGGCCAGAAGGTCACGCCGCTGGACCGCGTGGGCATCTATGTGCCCGGCGGCAAGGCGGCCTATCCGTCCAGCGTGCTGATGAATGCCATTCCCGCCCATGTGGCTGGCGTGCAGGAAATCATCATGGTCGTGCCCACGCCGCGCGGCGAGAAGAATGCCCTGGTGCTGGCGGCAGCCTATGTGGCGGGCGTCACGCGCGGCTTCACCATCGGCGGCGCCCAGGCCGTGGCGGCCCTGGCCTACGGCACGGCCACCATCCCCAAGGTGGACAAGATCACCGGCCCCGGCAATGCCTATGTGGCCAGCGCCAAGAAGCGGGTGTTCGGCACCGTGGGCATCGACATGATTGCCGGCCCCAGTGAAATCCTGGTGCTGGCCGACGGCAGCACGCCGCCCGACTGGGTGGCCATGGACCTGTTCAGCCAGGCCGAGCATGACGAGCTGGCGCAGAGCATCCTGCTGTGCCCCGATGCCGACTACATCGCCGCCGTCCAGCGCGAGATCGACCGCCTGCTGCCCGAGATGCCGCGGCGCGCCATCATCGCCAAGAGCCTGAGCGACCGGGGTGCCCTCATCCTCACGCGCGACATGCAGGAGGCCTGCGCCATCAGCAACCGCATCGCGCCCGAGCACCTGGAAGTCTCCAGCAACGATCCCCACCAGTGGGAGCCGCTGCTGCGCCATGCAGGCGCCATCTTCCTGGGGGCCTACACCAGCGAGAGCCTGGGCGACTACTGCGCCGGCCCCAACCATGTGCTGCCCACCAGCGGCACGGCGCGCTTTTCCTCGCCGCTGGGGGTCTATGACTTCCAGAAGCGATCCAGCCTCATCGAGGTCAGCGAGCAGGGCGCCCAGACCCTGGGCCGCATCGCCTCGGTGCTGGCGCATGGCGAAGGCCTGCAAGGCCATGCGCGTGCGGCCGAAATGCGCCTGAAGTAGACACTCGCTTCCTGCTGGATGAAGGCGCCGTCACCGAAAGGGGCGGCGCTTTTTGCTGCCTGAGCGCTAGAGCAAGTATGTCAAGAATCGACACGAAATCAGTGGAGCACGAATTTCGTGTAGACTTGCACCCTGTGAAGAACCTCACCATCACCGTCGAAGACAGCGTGCTCGAATGGGCCCGCATCGAGGCCGCGCGCCGCGGCACCAGCGTCTCGCGCATGGTGGGCGACTTCATGGCCGAGATGCAGCGCCGCGAGGACGCCTACGAGCGCGCCTACCTGGCCTGGCGCACCGACGAGCGCGGCTGGGACGGCGGCCAGCCGTCATCCACGCAGCCCGCCCAGCGCAGTGTCGCGCTGCGCCGCGAGGGCCAGGCATGAACACCGTCTTCGTCGATACCTCCGTGCTGGTCGCTGCCGAAGACACGGGGCAGGGCGCCTTGCATGCCGCCGTGCTGCAGTGGCTGGACCTGCTGTGGCGCACGCGCAGCGGGCGCACCGGCAGCCAGTCGCTGTGCGAGTTCTATGAACAGGTCACTACGGCCGCCCAGCCTTTGCCGCAGGGCGATGCGCGCGCCGCCATTCGCCGCTACCAGACCTGGACGCCCTGGAAGACCGATGCCGCCACGCTGGAGACCGCCTGGGCCGTGCAATCGCGCCACCAGCTGGCCTTTGGCGACTGCCTGGCCGTGGCCTGTGCCCAGCACAGCGGCTGCGAGCAGATGCTGACCCTGCACCTGCCGCACGGCGCCCAGTTCGGCGGCGTCGCCATGGTGCACCCGCTGCACCAGACGCCGCCGCAGCAGCAGGCCTGAGCGGCTTCGCTGATGGATTTCTTCCCCCACTGACTCGTGAAAGTGTGCATGCCATGACAGCTTCCATTCCGCAGGTTCAGGCCCTGGCCCTGGAGCGCATCCGCGCCGATGTCCGCTCCATGCATGCCTACCATGTGCAGCCCTCGCAAGGCCTGCTCAAGATGGACACGATGGAGAACCCCTTCCGACTGCCACCCGAGCTGCAGGCCGCGCTGGGCGAGCGCCTGGGCCGGCTGGAGATCAACCGCTACCCTGGCGAGCGCCAGGAAGTGCTCAAGGACATGCTGGCCCGCTACGCGCAGGCGCCGGCCGGCAGCGCCGTGCTGCTGGGCAACGGCTCGGACGAGATCATCACGCTGCTGGCACTGGCCTGTGCCCAGCCCCACGCCGAAGGCCGCGCCACCATGCTGGCGCCCATGCCGGGCTTCGTCATGTACCCCATGAGCGCCAGGCTGCAGGGCCTGGACTTTGTGGGCGTCAACCTGACGGCCGACTTCGAGCTGGACGTGCCCGCCATGCGCACCGCCATTGCCGAGCACCGCCCCGCCATCACCTATATCGCCTATCCCAACAATCCCACGGCCACGCTCTGGGCCGAGGCCGATGTGCAGGCCGTGATCGACGCGGTCGGCGCCATCGGCGGCCTGGTCGTCATGGACGAGGCCTACCAGCCCTTCGCCCGCCGCAGCTGGGCAGAGAACATGCGCGCCGACCCGGCCCGCAACGCCCATGTGCTGCTGATGCGCACGCTCAGCAAGTTCGGCCTGGCCGGCGCGCGCCTGGGCTATCTGATCGGCCCGGCCGCCATCGTCGGCGAGATCGACAAGGTGCGCCCGCCCTACAACATCAGCGTGCTCAACTGCGAGACGGCCATCTTCGCGCTGGAGCACGAGGCGCTGTATGCGCAGCAGGCCGTGGCCATCCGCGCCGAGCGCCAGCCGCTGATCGACGCGCTGACCGCGCTGCCGGGTGTGGAAAAGATCTGGCCATCCGAGGCCAACATGGTCTTGCTGCGCGTGCGCGATGCCGCGCGTGCCCAGGCCGAGATGAAGGCCCGGGGCGTGCTGGTGAAGAACGTCAGTGCCATGCACCCGCTGCTGGCCAATTGCCTGCGCCTGACCGTGGGCACCCACGAAGAAAACGCCCAGATGCTGGCGGCCCTGAAGGAATCCCTATGAGCAATGCAGTCCCCGCACGCACCGCCGAAGTGCAGCGCAACACCGCCGAGACCCGGATCAAGGTCGCCATCAACCTGGACGGCACGGGCAAGGCCAGCCTGCACTCGGGCATCGGCTTTCTGGATCACATGCTCGACCAGATCGCGCGCCACGGCCTGATCGACCTGGACATCGAGTGCGAGGGCGACCTGCACATCGACGGCCACCACACGGTGGAGGACATCGGCATCACCCTGGGCCAGGCCTTCGCCAAGGCCGTGGGCGACAAGAAGGGCATCCGCCGCTACGGCCACGCCTATGTGCCGCTGGACGAGGCCCTGAGCCGCGTGGTCATCGATTTCTCGGGCCGTCCCGGGCTGCACATGGACGTGAAATTCACGGCCGGCAGCATCGGCCAGCTCGACACCCAGCTGGTCTACGAATTCTTCCAGGGCTTCGTCAACCATGCGGGCGTGACCCTGCACATCGACAACCTCAAGGGCTTCAATGCCCACCACCAGTGCGAGACCATCTTCAAGGCCTTCGCACGCGCCCTGCGCTTTGCGCTGGAGCATGACGAGCGCATGGCCGGCGTCATCCCCTCGACCAAGGGCGCTCTGTAAAGAGAAGCGATTGGCATCGGCCAGAACTTGATCTGACCGGGCAATCCCGCCGAAAATCCGACAGAACACGCGCCACACGCTATGAGTTTGACTGACAACACCGTCGCCGTCGTCGATTACGGCATGGGCAATCTGCGCTCGGTTTCACAGGCCGTGCGCACGGCCGCCGCCGATTCCGGCTGGCAGGTCGTGGTGACCTCAGATCCCGAAGTGGTCCTGGCCGCCGACCGCGTCGTGCTGCCGGGCCAGGGCGCCATGCCCGACTGCATGCGCGAGCTGCGCGAATCCGGCCTGCAGGAAGCCGTGCTGCATGCTGCTGCCAACAAGCCCCTGTTCGGCGTCTGCGTGGGCATGCAGATGCTGCTGGACCACAGCGACGAAGGTGACGTGCCCGGCCTGGGCCTCATCCCCGGCAACGTGCGCAAGTTCGATCTGGCGGGCCGCACCCAGGCCGATGGCAGCCGCTTCAAGGTTCCGCAGATGGGCTGGAACCGCGTGCACCAGACGCACAACGCCGGCCATGCCCACCCGCTGTGGCGTGGAATTCCCGAAGACAGCTTCTACTACTTCGTGCACAGTTTCTATGCCGTGGTGCAGCAGCCGCAGCATTGCGCTGCGCAGGCCGACTACGGCGGGCGCTTTGCCTGCGCCATCGCGCGCGATAATATTTTCGCCACGCAGTTTCACCCCGAAAAAAGCGCTGACCAGGGCCTGGCCCTGTTCCGCAACTTTCTGGGCTGGAAGCCCTGAATCCCCTTTTCTTCCCCGCACCGGCCGCTGAATCCCAGGCCTTCATTGCTCGCAAACCATCATGCTGCTCATTCCTGCCATCGACCTCAAGGACGGCCACTGCGTACGCCTCATCCAGGGTGATATGGACCAGTCGACCACGTTCGGCGAAGACCCGGCCATCATCGCCCGCCGCTGGCTCGACGCCGGCGCGCGCCGCCTGCACCTGGTGGACCTCAATGGCGCGTTTGCGGGCCAGCCCAAGAACCTTGCGGCCATCAAGGCCATCCTCAAAGAGGTGGACGGCCGGATTCCGGTGCAGCTCGGCGGAGGCATCCGCGATCTGGACACCATCGAGAAATACATAGATGCCGGCATCAGCTACGTGATCATCGGCACCGCTGCCGTGAAGAATCCCGGCTTTCTGCAGGATGCCTGCAGCGCCTTCGGCGGCCATGTGATCGTCGGACTCGACGCCAAGGACGGCAAGGTCGCCATCGACGGCTGGAGCAAGCTCACGGGCCAGGACGTGCATTCGGTGGCCAAGCGCTTCGAGGACTGGGGTGTGGAGTCCATCATCTACACCGACATCGGCCGCGACGGCATGCTCACGGGCATCAACATCGATGCCACCGTCAATCTTGCCCAATCGCTGAAACGCGG
>NZ_JTKZ01000872.1:0-622 GCF_000799035.1 Delftia sp. ZNC0008 | reverse complement strand
CTGCTCCAGACGCCGCAGCCAATGCTGCCGGCCCGGCAGCGCCCGCGGCAGAAGCCGTGCCCGCCACGCCCGCTCCTGCCGAGCCGCCGAAGCCCAAGCCGGCACCCGCCCCCGTCGCACCGATCGCCGAGCCCAGCTTCATCGATACGCTGATGGAAGATCCCACCATCCCGCTGGCCGGCGCCGCCTTGCTGGCCCTGCTGCTGGGCTATGGTGGCTACCGCGTCATGCAGCGCCGCCGCGCTGCCGCAGCCTCCAGCGAAAGCGCCTTTGGCGACAGCCAGCTCGCGGCCGATTCCTTCTTTGGCGCCAGCGGCGGCCAACGCGTGGATACCGGCACATCGAGCCAGCTGTCGGGCACCTCCATGCACTACTCGCCCAGTCAGCTCGATGCCGGCGATGTGGACCCCGTGGCCGAGGCCGATGTCTACCTGGCCTATGGCCGCGACCTGCAGGCAGAGGAAATCCTCAAGGAAGCCCTGCGCACCGATCCCAGCCGCACCGCACTGCACCAGAAGCTGGCCGACATCTACGCCAAGCGCCATGACCGCAAGGCCTTCGAGGCCGTCGCGCAGACCCTGCACGGCCTGACCCAGGGCAAGGGCGTGGACTGGCAGCGCCT
>NZ_JTKZ01000682.1:0-1242 GCF_000799035.1 Delftia sp. ZNC0008 | reverse complement strand
CCGCGTGTCCAGGCCGCCATCCCGGCCCTGGCCGAGCTGGCCGGCGGCATCGGCGACCGCCAGGTGCGTGCGCGCGGCACCATCGGCGGCTCGCTGGCCAACAACGACCCCGCTGCCTGCTACCCCAGCGCCGTGCTGGGCCTGGGTGCCACCGTCGTCACCGACCGGCGCGAGATCGCGGCCGACGACTTCTTCCAGGGCATGTACACCACGGCGCTGGGCAGCGGCGAGCTGATCATGGCCGTGCGCTTTCCCGTGCCGAAGAAGGCCGCCTACCTCAAGTTCAAGCAGCCCGCCTCGCGCTTCGCCCTGGTGGGCGTCTTCGTCGCCCAGACCGACAGCGGCGTGCGCGTGGCCATCACGGGCGCCGGGCTCAGCGTGTTCCGCCATGCGGGGCTGGAGGCCGCGCTCAACCAGAGCTTCACGCCCGACGCGGCCGCCCAGGTGCTGATCGACCATGCCGACCTCAACAGCGACCTGCATGCCAGCGCGCGCTACCGGGCGCAGTTGATCAGCGTGCAGACGCAGCGTGCGGTATCGCAGATGCTGGGGTGACTATGGTGACCCCCTGAGTCGCTTCGCGCCTTCCCCCTTGAAGGGGGACGACACCCTCGGTGCGGGGCGGCCCTTCCTCGGTGTCCCTGAGTTGGATTGCGCCAGTTTTGCGCAGCGCAGACGAAGCGCAGTTTCATGACGATTGGATAAGGACTGAATGAAGGTTCCCGAGCAAGCCATTGCCTCCATAGACGCCCTGGTCGCCGCGCTGCAGGCCGAAGGCTATTTCGCCGACCGGCGCCTGGCCACGGCCGTCTTCCTGGCCCTGCGGCTGCAGCGGCCGCTGCTGCTGGAAGGCGAGCCCGGCGTGGGCAAGACCGCGCTGGCCCAGGCGCTGGCGCGCGTGCTGGAGCGCCGCCTGATCCGGCTGCAGTGCTATGACGGCATGGAGCAGCGCGAGGCGCTGTATGAATGGAACTACGCGGCCCAGCTGCTGCACCTGCGCGCGGCCGAGCTGGCCTCGGCGCAGCCCGCGGCCGCACCGCAGCAGGACCGACTGCAGCGCGCCGAGCAGGAGGTCTACCAGGAGCGCTACCTGGTAAGCCGCCCGCTGCTGCAGGCCCTGCAGCAGCCCGAGCCCGGCGCCGTGCTGCTGATCGACGAGATCGATCGTGCCGACGAGCCCTTCGAGGCCTTCCTGCTGGAGTACCTGGGCGAGTACCAGGTCAGCATTCCCGAGCTACGCGG
>NZ_JTKZ01000307.1:0-767 GCF_000799035.1 Delftia sp. ZNC0008 | reverse complement strand
CGCACGCACGGGCTGGCGGCGCCAGCGCGACAGCGTGGCCGCGATCTCGCCCAGCCCGGCGCTGTCGAAGACGATGAGGCCGCGTTCGATGGACGAGACGCTGTCGCGCGCATCGCGTTGCACGCGGTGGGGGAGGGGGCTGGCGTGGGCGCCATCGGCTCCGGGTGCGGCACCGGGGGCGGCACCGGCGCTTTCGTCCGGCAGTTCCCCCACTTCGCCAGCCTGCAGCAGCAAGGACGGTTCTCCGTCACCACCTTTCACCGCCAAACGCACCGTTCCATGCTCCACGCTCACCCGCACCAGTCCCGGCAGGCGGTTGACGGTGAAGCGCGTGCCCAGCACGGTGATGCGGGCCTGGCCGGCGGCGATGGTGAAGGGGCGGTCTGCATCCCTGGCCACGTCGAACAGGGCCTCTCCCTGCTCCAGCACCACGGCGCGCTGGCGGCGCGTGTAGCGCGTGGCGATGCGGCTGGCCGGTCCCAGGGTCAGCACGCTGGCGTCGGGCAGGTTCAGCACGATGCGTTCGCCAATCGCACTGTCGCGGGCCAGGGCGAACACGGTGGTGTCCTGCCATTCAAGCCAGCCGCGCCATGCCAGCAGGCCCGCCGTGCCCAGGCCGGCAACGCCCAGCACGCCGCGGGTGATGATCGCGCGGCGCGCGTTGCTGCGTGTGTTGCGGCGCTGGCGTGCGGCGGTGTCCACCGCCGTGGCCAGGGCCTCGGTGCGGGGCGTGGAGTCGAAGTCCTGCCACAGCGCCTCGAAGGCGG
>NZ_JTKZ01000248.1:0-1859 GCF_000799035.1 Delftia sp. ZNC0008 | reverse complement strand
GTCCAGCACCATGTCGCGCAGGCCGGCGTACTCGTCGCCCAGCGCGCGCATCATGTCCGCGCGGGCCGTCATGTCGATGGAGCGGTCAATGGCCGCGCGGGCTTCGCGGTACAGGGCAACCTGGTTGGGCGTGGCGCCGAACATCGTCTGCAGTTCGGCATCCGTCCAGACCGCGCCGGCCTTGAGCATCTTGCTCTCGAAGCGGGAATTCACCAGCTTTTCGTACTGGGCCAGCGGCAGGCCGCGCCAGGCCCGCAGCATGCGGTCATCCAGCCGGCCGGCGCGCAGCAGCAGTTGGGCTTTGTCGTCGGCGGGGAGGTTGCCGTACTTCTTGGTCAGCTCGTCCACCAGCACGGCCTTGCCGTCCACGTCCCGACCCCACAGCAGCGTGCCCTCGAAGAGAGGCTTCGCCACAGCCTTGTTGTCGGCCGCCGAGACAGGGGTTTTACGATTCTTGCCCACCAGGTCGCCGATGGTGTCCACGCGCGGCAGCAGGCGCGGCGCCCGGTCGGCCGCATCGTTGGCAAGCATGGACACGTCATCGATGTTGCGCTGGGCGGTCTCGTAGACGGGCTTGAAGGCTGGCGCACGCTCGGCCAGGTGGCGCATGGTGCCGATGGTCTTGTCCCAGAGCGAGACCTTGCCCGGGTGGGACATCGTCTTCTGGAGCTGGTCCAGAGCGCTGTCCTTGATCTCCGAAAGCCGCGAGCGGCTGAAGCTCAGGTCGTCGGCGTCTGCCTGGCGAGGATTTCCTTCATCTTCGCGCTGGCTTCCGCTGCGTCCTTCCTCAGTGATTCGATCTCGGAGTCGCTGAGCCGGTTCGTAGCGCGCGAGGTATCGGGCCTCAGACTCGGTAAGCGCGTCGAAGCCGTAGCCGGTTGCGGCACGGAATTGGTCTTCGAGGTCGCCATGTTTTTTTCGGAGGGAGGTCAGAGTTTCGGGAGAGGGCTGGATTTTTGCACTGTACTGCTTGCCGGTCAACGCGACCACGCCCACGACTTCGCCGCCGCCCTCACGAACGTGGCTAGCCAGGGCCGCAAACGTGCCGCCCTGGGTCAGGGTGTCATCCACCAGCAGGTACTGGCCTGCCGTGGTGGTGCCGGCGAAATCGACCGGCGCGAAGATTCGATCCAGCCCATCCAGGCCAGTCCGGTGCGCGCGGTTGGCCTGCACGATGCCCGTCTCCACCTCCAGGCCCAGCCGGCTAGCAAGCACCTCTGCGGCGGCCAACGGGATCTTGTTGCGCCCTGCGGCCTCCTCGGCAACCACCGGCACCACACGAGGCCTGGCATTGCCGATGGCCGCCTTCACCTGGGCCACCAGTTCGGGGGTTACCAGGCTTTGCGCCACGCGCACCGCAGCCTCGATGTCCCCCGCCTTGGCTGCCGCGTAGTCCGGGTGCTTCGACGCACTGCCCAGCGTGCTACCGATGATGGCATCCGGGGTGGCGGCTGCTGCATCGGAGCGGCTGAATGTCGGTTCAACCCGATCCAGCAGGGCACGCTGCCCGCGCTCCACGAACCCACGGGCCGGCAGGATGTACGCCTGGATGATGTCGGCATCCGACAGCTTCAAGCGCCCGAACCCGGGCACATTCGCCCGCAGCCAGTTGCGGATGGCCGCCACGGCACGCTGCACGAAATGCAACTGCGGCGTCTTCTCGGCCATCTCGGCCAGCACTTCCTCGGCCGCGTGGCGCCGGCTCAGGTCCGTGACGCCGCGCAGCCCATATTCCTTGATCTTGGCCGCTACCTCAGCTTGGCGCATGGCGGCCACTTGGTTGAGGATCTTGTTCAGCTCCGGGCCGAACATGCCGCGCAGGCCATGATGGCCCAGCACCTCGTGGTGCAGCAACGCGG
>NZ_JTKZ01000243.1:0-1765 GCF_000799035.1 Delftia sp. ZNC0008 | reverse complement strand
CGATGCCTGGCAGCTGCAGGTGGAGGGCGTGCGCCAGCCCCGCAGCCTCAGCGTGCGCGAGCTCAAGTCCCTGGGCCTGGAGACTGTGGCCATGGTGCTGCAGTGCTCGGGCAATGGCCGGGCCTTCTTTCCCAGCAAGCCCAGCGGCACGGCCTGGACCGTGGGTGCGGCCGGCTGCGTGGTCTGGAGCGGCGTGCCCGTGCGCGAGGTGGTCAAGGCCCTGGGCGGCGTGGCCGACGGCGGCCTCTACATGACCGGCACGGGCGGCGAGGTGCTGCCTGCGGGGCTGGACCCCAAGAGCGTCATCGTCGAGCGCTCGGTGCCGCTGTCGGCCATGGAAGACGCGCTGCTGGCCTGGGAGATGAACGGCGAGCCCATCCCGCTGGCCCATGGCGGGCCGCTGCGCCTGATCGTGCCCGGCTACACCGGCGTGAACAACATCAAGTACATCAAGCAGCTGGCCTTCACGCCGCGCGAGAGCGAGGCCCACATCATGTCCCACGGCTACCGCATCTCGCCGCCCGGCAGCAAGGGTGACCCGAGCCAGCCCTCGGTGCAGGAGATGAGCGTCAAGTCCTGGATCAACTCGCCCCTGCCCGAGGACGGTGGGCAGGCCGCCGGCCTGGTGCAGATCCACGGCGTGGCCTTTGGCGGCATGGATGCCGTCAAGGGCGTGGAGGTGTCCACGGACGGCGGCAAGAGCTGGCAGGCCGCGCGCCTGGTCGGCCCCGACCTGGGCAAGTACGCCTGGCGCCAGTTCGTGCTGCAGGCGCGCCTGCCCAAGGGCACGCATGTGCTGGCCAGCCGCGCCACCGACGCGCGCGGCCGGGTCCAGCCCGAGACGCGCGGCGAAAACCAGAGTGGCTACAACAACACCAGTTGGGCCGACCACGCCGTGACCGTCACCGTGGCCTGAACACGGCCCGCGCGCTCATCCCGCCCCCTTCTCTTCACCCCCGTCACCTCCCGCACACGGCGCCAGACCGTGGCGGGCCCGTACCCCCATTGCCATGTTCACGATGAAACACCTGATCCACACCGCCCTGCTGGGCGGCACTTTGCTCGGCAGCGCCCTGCTGTGCGCCCCCGCCTTTGCCGATGAAGCGGCCCAGATGGCCCTGGGCAAGAAGCTGTTCGCCACGGCCACGCCCGCCTGCGCGCTGTGCCACACGCTCAAGGACGCGGGTGCCGAGGGCGCCATCGGCCCCGTGCTCGACGAGCTCAAGCCCGATGCCGCGCGCGTGGCCCGTGCCCTGCGCGACGGCATAGGCGCCATGCCCTCATTCAAGGCCACGCTCAGCGAGGCCGAGATCGCCGCGCTGTCGCTCTACGTAAGCAAGGCCAGCGCGAAGAAGTAGGCGGCACGGCCCCTCACCGCCGTTCCTGCAGCTCCCGCAGGGCCTTTTCGTAAGGCGTTTCCTCGGGCTCGGGAACATGCACCACGGCCTCGCCGGCACCGCCCAGCGGCATGCGGTAGACCCAGAGGCTGTGCCGGCCCGGTCCCTGGCGCTGCCAGGAGGGCTCCACGCCGGGCAGCGCAAAGTCCAGGCTGACCAGCCAGGCGCCCTCAGGCAGCTCCGTGGCGGCCTTGACGGCTGCACGGCCCATGCTTTCAGGGCGCTGGAACAGGTAGACCATCTGGTAGCCGCTCCAGTCGGCCAGCCAGATATCGGCGCGGCGCACACGGGCCCAGGGGCAGCGCAGCGCGCACAGCCAGCGCAGCGGCCAGCTCCACTCCATGCCGTTGAGCCGCGCCTGCGGGTAC
>NZ_JTKZ01000561.1:0-588 GCF_000799035.1 Delftia sp. ZNC0008 | reverse complement strand
GGCCGGCCGCGTGTCCGACCCCTCGCTGACCCTGGGGCCGGCCATGGCGCATTTCGGCTGGGCCTGGGACGACTGGGACCGCCTGGCGCGCGCCACCATGGCCGGCCACCTGCTGGAATGCGGCGCCCAGGTCACGGGCGGCTACTTCGCTGACCCGGGCTTCAAGGACGTGCAGGGCCTGGCGCGGCTGGGCTATCCCATCGCCATCATCGAGCCCTCGGGCGACTGCACCATCACCAAGCCCGAAGGCACGGGCGGCCTGGTCAGCGAACGCACGGTCAAGGAACAGCTGCTGTACGAGGTGCACGACCCGGCCGCCTACCTGACGCCCGACGTGGTGGCCGACCTGTCCGAGGCCGAGGTGCACCAGGTGGGGCCTGACGCCGTGCGCCTGAGCGGCGTGCGCGGCCATGCGCACAACGGCCACTACAAGGTCAATGTCTGCCATGCCTCGGGCTGGCTGGCCGAGGGCGAGATCTCCTATGCCGGCCCGCGCGCCCTGGAGCGCGCCCGGCTGGCTGGCGAGGTGCTGCGCGAGCGCCTGGGCGGCGAGGCCGCAGGCGACCTGCGCCTGGACTGGATCGGCGT
>NZ_JTKZ01000657.1:0-723 GCF_000799035.1 Delftia sp. ZNC0008 | reverse complement strand
CAGACCACCGGCGTGCTCAGCATCTTTGTGGATGTGAGCGAATTCCGCGCGGCCGAGCATGCCACGCGCGAGGCCCGCGATGCGGCCGAGGAGGCCTTTCGCGTGAAGTCGGAATTCGTCGCCAACATGAGCCATGAGCTGCGCACCCCGCTGCAGTCCATCATGGGCTTTGCCGAGCTGGGCAGCCTGCGCTCGCGCGGCAATCCCGCCATGGCCGACATGTTCAACGACATCCATGCGGCGGGCCAGCGCATGCTGGCCCTGGTCAATGACCTGCTCGATGTGGCCAAGCTGGACAGCGCCGTGGGAACCATCCACCTGGAGCGCACGGACCTGCGCAGCCTGATCCGGCCGGTCGTGCGCGAGCTGGAGCCGCAGCAGCAGCACAAGCTCATCGACCTGCGGCTCGAACTCGACGACGCCCCGCTGATCGCCAAGGCCGACCCCGTGCGCTTCCAGCAGGTGGTGCGCAATGTGCTGGCCAATGCCATCAAGTTCTCGCCCATCGGCGGGCGCATCGATGTGCAGGGCCGCATCGACGGGCAGGGCGACATCTGCATCGCCTTCTCCGACCAGGGCCCGGGCATTCCGCCGCAGGAGCTGGACAAGATCTTCCAGCCCTTCGTGCAGTCCAGCAAGACCAAGGACGGCTCGGGCGGCACGGGCCTGGGGCTGGCCATCTGCCGCAAGATCATCGACGCCATGGACGGCACCATCGTGGCC
>NZ_JTKZ01000969.1:0-31106 GCF_000799035.1 Delftia sp. ZNC0008 | reverse complement strand
CCGCGTGTCTGCTCCATGAACGCTTCCCGCGCCGCCTCCAAGTCCACGGTCAAGAAAAAGGCCACCAAGCCCCCCGAAGCCTCCAAGGCGCGCCCCAAGGCCGGCGCGCGCCGCATCGCCGTGATCGGTGCCGGCATGGCGGGCCTGGCCTGCGCCCGCACGCTGATGCAGGCCGGCCACGATGTCCATGTCTACGAACGGCTGCCCCAGGTGGGCGGGCGCATGCGCTCCGTCAACGCCGCGCATGGCGCCTTCGACATCGGCGCGCAGTATTTCACCGTGCGCGACAAGCGCTTCGAGCTGGCCCTGCAGACCGTGCCCGGCCTGTGCCGCCCCTGGAGCGTGAGCACGCTGCGCGTGCTGGATGCGCAGGGTCGCCAGTCCAGCGCCGCACCCGCACCCACCGAGGCCCATTGGGTGGCCACGCCCGACATGCAGGCCCTGCCCATGGCCTGGGCCGCGCCGCTGTGGGACGCCGACCGCCTGCATCTGGGCCAGCGCGTGACCAAGCTCGAACGCCAGCCCGGCTCGCGCGGCTGGAGCCTGCATGTGGAGACGACCGAGCCGACCACGCAGATCCGCACGGGATTCGATGAAGTGATACTCGCCCTGCCCGCGCCCCAGGCGCGCCAGCTGCTGCAGACCACGCCCCTGGCCCTGTCGCTGGTGCAGGGCATGGCGGCCGTGGAGATGGCACCGTGCTGGGCGCTGACGCTGTCCTATCCCATGGCCACCGAGGCCGGCCTGTCCACCCTGGGCCCACAGTGGAATGCAGCCCGTACCACCCATGAGCGTGCAGTCTGGGTGGCGCGCGAATCGTCCAAGCCGGGACGCTCCCAGAGCGAGCGATGGACCGTGCTGGCCAGCCCCCAATGGTCCCAGGAGCACCGCTCCGACGACGCGCCCCGCGTGCTGGCCAAGATGCAGAAGGCCTTTGGCGAGATCACGCGCATCCGCATCCCCCCCCGCCATGCCAGCGTCTATCTCTGGCCCCATGCCCAGACCCTGTCGCCGCTGGGCAGCAGCCATTTGCGCAACAAGGACGCCGGCCTGGGCCTGTGCGGCGACTGGTGCATTGGCCGCCGTGTCGAGGATGCCTTTGTCTCGGGGCTGGAGATGGCGCTGGCCATGGTTGCGGACTGAGCCGGGGCAGTGTCCGGCTCCCAGGTCATGGCAAGGGGCGGCGCGAGGCTTTAACATCCGGCCCCGATGATTTGCGCCGTCCCTCAGTCCCCCGATCCCGGCATTGCCACCGCGGCCTCCCCCTATGTGGGCCGCTTTGCGCCCTCGCCCACGGGCCTGCTGCACGCAGGCTCCCTGGTGGCAGCGCTGGCCAGCTGGCTGGATGCCCGGGCCCACGGCGGGCGCTGGCTGGTGCGCATCGAGGACATAGATCCCCCGCGCTGCCAGCCCGGTGCCGACATGGCCATCCTGGGCCAGCTCGCCGCCTGCAGCCTGCTGCCCGACGAGGAGCCGGTCTGGCAATCCCGCCGCGGCGCCCTCTACGAGGCCGCTGTGGAGCAGCTCAAGGCCAGCGGCCTGGCCTATCCCTGCGGCTGCACGCGCAAGGACATCGAGGCCGCCTGGGACCGCCTGGGCTGGATCCATGAACGCCATGTGGAGCGCCCCTACCCCGGCACCTGCCGCGACGGCCTGCATGGCAAGAGCCCCCGCGCCTGGCGCTTTGCGCTGGACCACTTTGCCGGCCGCCACCCCGTGCTGCGCTGGCAGGACCGCCGCATGGGCGCCCAGCAACAGGACGTGACCCACAGCGTCGGCGACTTCGTGCTGCGCCGGGCCGATGGCCTGTGGGCCTACCAGCTCGCCGTGGTCGTCGATGACGGCCTGCAGGGCGTCACCCATGTGGTGCGCGGCGCCGACCTCGCCGACAATACGCCCCGCCAGATGCTGCTGCAGCGCGCCCTGGGCCTGCCCGCCCCGCAGTACCTGCATACGCCGCTGGTGCTCATGCCTGACGGCGAGAAACTTTCCAAGCAGCACGGCGCCCCCGCCCTGGACCTGAGCGTCCCCCTGGCCACGCTTCGCACCGCCGCCACCCACCTGGGCCTGCCCCAGCCTTCTCCACAGACCGCATTGGGCGAAGCGCTGCAGTTCTGGGTACGGAGCTGGCGCCATACATACAATTGAGCCCGTGAACCCAATTCCTTCCTCCCACGCCGAGCAGTCCCTGGACGGCGACATCCCGAACACCATGCCCGCTGCCTCCGGCACGCCGCATGATTGCCCTTCACCCTCCACGCCTGCGGCCGCGCGTACCGGCCAGCCGCCCGAGGGCGTGGCCCATCCCAAGACCATCAAGAGCTATGTGCGCCGCGCCGGCCGCACCACGACCGGCCAGGCCAAGGCCTTCGAGGAACTGGGCCCGCGCTTCGTGCTCAACTACCAGGCCGCGCCGCTGGACGCAGCAGCCACCTATGGCCGCCAGGGCCGTCTGATCCTGGAGATCGGCTTCGGCATGGGCGAGGCCACGGCACACATTGCGCGCGTGCGCCCGGACGACAACTTCCTTTGCTGCGAGGTGCACGAGCCTGGCGTGGGCGCCCTGCTCAAGCGCATTGGCGAGCAGGACATCACCAACATCCGCATCCTGCAGCACGACGCCGTCGAAGTCATAGACAACATGCTGCCCGAGGCCAGCCTCGACGGCGTGCACATCTTCTTTCCCGATCCCTGGCACAAGAAGAAGCACAACAAGCGCCGCCTGATCCAGGAGCCTCTGGTGGCCAAGCTGGCGCGCCGGCTGCGCCCCGGTGGCTACATCCACTGCGCCACCGACTGGGAACCCTACGCAGTGCAGATGCTGGAAGTGCTGGGCGCCGAGCCCCTGCTGGCCAACACGGCACAAGGCTATGCCGCCAAGCCCGACTACCGGCCGCTGACCAAGTTCGAGAACCGCGGGATCCGCCTGGGCCACGGCGTATGGGATCTGGTGTTTGAGCGCCGCTGAGCCGGTCGCGCCCTCCTCCAAGACAAGGCCTCGCATGCAGCCATTGCTACAGAATCTGGTCGAGATGACGGCCCACCGGGACCATCTGCGATTGGAAATCTCGGTGCTGTCCACCTTGTTCAAGCTCAACGGCGTGGTGCAGGTGAGGGCGCTGGAGCTGTTCGCCATGCCTGACGGCAGGCACTGCGTGCGTGCGCGCACCTGGAGCCAGGGCGATGAGGTCATGTCCACCGATGCCGAGGCCCTGTACGACCCGCAGAGCGTGGAGCTGTCCTCCATGCCCTCGCTGCAGCAGGCCCTGCAGCAGCGCGCCCTGGTCGCCTCGGCCGTGCAGCCCGATGGCCGCCATGTGCTGTGGCTGCCGCTGTGGCGCCAGGAGACGGCCTACCACTGCCTGGAGATTGCCCAGTCCACGGCCTTCTCGCCCAGCCGGCTGGATGTGATCCAGGGCATCTTCGGCGTCTATCACAACTACCAGAGCCTGCTGGACTACAGCGAGCGCGACGCGCTGACCGGCCTGCTCAACCGCAAGACCTTCGACGAGCAGTTCCTGCGCCTGTCTCTGCAGGAGCCGCCGGCAGCCATGCCTGGCGTGGCCACGCAAGATGTTCCGGGCCAGTGGCTGGCCGCCATCGACATCGACCATTTCAAGCGCATCAACGACCGCTTCGGCCATCTGTATGGCGACGAGGTGCTGATCCTGGTGGCCAACATCCTGCGCAGCTGCTTCGATGCCAAGGACCGCGTATTCCGCTTCGGCGGAGAGGAGTTCGTGGTGCTGCTGCGCTCGGTCAGCCTGGCCAATGCGCGCAAGGCGCTGGAGCGCCTGCGCCACGATGTGGAGAGCTACGAGTTTCCCCAGGTCGGCCGCATCACCGTGAGCGCGGGATTTGCCGCCATGGGCACGGGCGCGCCCGTGGAGGTTCTGGGGCATGCCGACCAGGCGCTCTACCACGCCAAGGAACATGGCCGCAACCAGACCTGGTACTACGGCGACCTGATCACCCAGGGATTGCTGGCACCCCAGGTGAACAGCAACGACATCGAACTGTTCTGAGCCCGACCTGAGGCCAGGCCGGTCAGGCCGGGTCGGTCAGGCCGGGTCGGCCACGCGCACGCAGTCGCGCCCGGCGTGCTTAGCCTCGTAGAGCATGGCATCGGCACGCTGCAGCAGTTGCTGCACGCCCTCGCCGCCACGCAATTGGGCCACGCCAAAGCTGGCCGTCAGCATCAGATCCAGCCCGTGGACATGCACGGGCATGGTGCGCACGGTCTCGCGCAGTTGACCGGCCAGTGCCCCGGCCCGAGCCGCAGCGACACCAGGGATCACGATCAGGAACTCCTCCCCGCCGTAGCGCGCCATCCAGTGCGCCGACGAATCCAGCTCCAGCGCACGCTGGCAGCGCAGCGCCACCTCGCGCAGCGCGGCGTCGCCAGCGGCATGGCCGTGCCTGTCGTTCACCCGCTTGAAGTGGTCCACGTCCACGAACATCACGCTCAGCGCCGCGCCCCGGTCCCGGCTCTGGACGACCTCGGTCGCCAGGCGCTCGTCCATGGCGCGCCGGTTGAGGCAGCCCGTCAGCGCGTCGGTCAGCGACATGCGCTTGACCTCTTCCACCAGCTCCTGCAGTTGCCCGGTGCGCTGGGCCACCAGCAGGTCCAGATGCTCGATGTGGCCGCGCAGGTCATGCTGCAGCTGGGCAAAGCCCTGCACCACCAGATCGATCTCGTCGTGCTGGCCGCGCCGGGTCCGCTCCAGCACCAGAGGCCGCGACAGCTCGTTGGGCTTGAGGCTGGCCGCAAAGCCTGCAATCTGCTGCAGCGGCTGGCGAAGTTCGCGGCGCATCACCCAGGCCACCATCAGGCAGACCAGGGCCGTGAACAGCGCATAGCCCAGCAGCACGCGCAGCGTGGAGTCGCGCAGCACCTCCAGGTAGTGGCCCCGGTTTTCCCAGACCTGCAACTCACCCAGCGGCAGGCTGGACTGGCTGTGCCTGGGCGCCGCAATGGCCATGGACACGGCGGGAGCCTGGCCATCCCTGGGCTCGCCGGCCTCGTACATCTCGCCCGTGGAGGTGACGCGCAGCTGCACATGGCCGACCAGGGGCAGCCGGCCCAGCCACTGCACCTGCTCGTGCACCAGGGCAGGCTCTATATCCCACAGCGCTGCCGACAGCGAGATCATGCTGTTGGTCACCACCGTCTCCATGGAACGGCGAAACTCCTGCTGCCCCTTGCGGTACTCCCACCAGGCGTGGGCACCGCCGAACACCAGCATGCAGGCCACGGCCAGCAGCATGATGCGCACAATCAGCAAGGAGGCGATCGAACGGAAGCGGGGCATGGAAGGCGCTCAGCGCAGCAGGTGCTTCAACTCGAATCCGTAGCGCCGCAGCCGGGGATTGAGGTGCTTGCTGTAGCTGCGAAAGTCCAGCGGAGCCAGGGGCGCGCTGATCCTGTGCTCGTAGCGGTCGATCTGGGACTTGTCCAGCAAGGCGAACATGGGCCGCACCTGCTCCAGCCCTTCGGTGGCGAAATCGCTGCCGTGCGCATGGTCGTACAGCATGACCAGGGCCCAGGCACCCGTGAGGAAATGGCCGCCCGCCAACGCGCTCAGCTCGCCCGTGCGCAGCGCCGTCATGGCGGCGGCCGATGAATTGATGGCACTGAAGAAGGCATCGTGCCCGGGCGCTCCCCCGCGCGCGCGCCAGGCCTGCATGGCGCCAAAGGCCATCTCGTCGTTGCCGGCCCACACCAGGCGCACTTCGGGATAGCGCTGGAACAGCACGGCCGCCTGCTGCTCGGCGCGTTCGCGGCGCCATTCGCCAAAGACTTCCTGCTGCAGCACCACGTCGCCGGCCTCGGCCGCTGCGCGGCGCATGCCGGCATTGCGCTCCACCGACGAGGGCGTGGAGCGGTCGCCGGCAATGGCCACCATGTGCAGCCGGCCATCGGCCGCACGCGCGTGGCCCGACGCCCGCGCGGCGGCGAACAAGGCCTTGGCCGTGAGGTAGCCGGCCTCTTCGGCGCCCGGCTCCAGGCTGCCCAGCCAGTGGCGATAGCGCTCTCGCGCCACGCCGGTCTGGCCACGCAATGTCTCGGGCACGCCACTGAAGGCCATGAAGCTGTCTATGCCTGCCGCCTCCAGCGTGCGCAGGATTTCGGGCGCCACGCTGTAGTCGTTGGTGAACATCACGTAGCGGGGCCGCTGCGCCTTGGGCAGGGCCGCGATCTGCCGCGCGATCTCGATGGGGCGCAGGTGGTCGCGCTGCGCATAGCGCACCTGCAGCTGCATGCCCAGGCTGCTGGCCGCGTCCTGCATGGCCTCGCTGACCGTGGTCCAGTAGCGCTCGTCGGACCGGCCGGGGTTGATGAAGACCACGCTTTGCGCGGCGGCAGCGGCCGATTGCGCCACCACGCCCATCACCCACGCCATGCGCAGCGCCCACGGCAAGACGCCCCGGTGGAGGAATCCACCGGGGCGTCCCGAAGCGGGAGCAGCAGCAATCATCTGCCGCGCAGCTGGATCAGGCGCGCTCTGCCACCCAGGCCTGCACGGCGGCCAGCGCGGCCGGCAGGCCCGCTGCATCCGTGCCACCGGCCATGGCCATGTCGGGCTTGCCGCCGCCCTTGCCGCCGACCTGGCTGGCCACGAAGTTCACCAGCTCGCCAGCCTTGATGCGCGAGGTCTCGGCCTTGGTCACGCCGGCAGCCAGCTGCACCTTGTCGCCATCGACCGCCGCCAGCACGATGGCGGCGGCGCCCAGCTTGTCCTTGAGCTTGTCCATGGTCTCGCGCAGGGTCTTGGCATCGGCGCCTTCCAGCCTGGCGGCCAGCACCTTGATGCCCTTGACGTCGACGGCCTGACCGGCCAGTTCGTCGCCCTGGCTGGAAGCGAGCTTGCCCTTGAGCGCAGCCACTTCCTTCTCCAGCGCACGGATCTGCTCCAGCGCGCCGCCGATGCGGGTGTTCAGCTCGGCCGTCGGCGCCTTCAGCGCAGCGGCCGCCTGGTCCACCGTGGATTCCAGCGATTGCAGGTAGGCCAGCGCGTTCTCGCCGGTCACCGCCTCGATGCGGCGCACGCCAGCGGCCACGCCGCCTTCGCCCACCACCTTGAACAGGCCGATGTCGCCCGTGCGCTGCACGTGGGTGCCGCCGCACAGCTCGCGGCTGGTGCCGATGTCCAGCACGCGCACGGAGTCGCCGTACTTCTCGCCGAACAGCATCATGGCGCCCGTGGCCTTGGCCGATTCGATGTCCATCACCCGCGCGTCGGTGGGCGTGTTGGCCAGGATCTCGGCGTTCACGCGGCGCTCGATCTCGCGGATCTCGGCAGCGGTCACGGCCTGGTTGTGGGCAAAGTCGAAGCGCGTGCGCTCGGCGTTGACCAGCGAGCCCTTTTGCTGCACGTGGTCGCCCAGCACTTCGCGCAGGGCCTTGTGCATGATGTGCGTGACCGAGTGGTTGCGCATGGTGGCGGCACGCAGCTGCGTGTCCACCTCGGCCTGCACGGCATCGCCCACCTTCAGGCTGCCGGACTCCAGCACGCCATGGTGGCCGAACACATCGGCCTTGATCTTGAGCGTGTCCTCGACCGCGAAGCGCGCGCCTGCGGTGCTGATCACGCCCTGGTCGCCCACCTGGCCACCGGACTCGGCGTAGAAGGGTGTGGTGTCGAGCACGACCACGCCGCTCTGGCCGGCCTTGAGTTCCTGCACGGCGCTGCCTTCGGCATACAGTGCCACCACCCTGGCGGCCTCGGCCAGCTTCTGGTAGCCGGTGAAAGCATTGGCCTGGCCCGTGTACTCGAGGGCGCGGTCCATCTTGAACTTGCCAGCCGCGCGGGCCTTGTTCTTCTGTTCTTCCATGGCGGCCTGAAAGCCTGCCTCGTCCACGCCCAGGCCGCGCTCGCGGCAGACGTCGTTGGTCAGGTCCAGCGGGAAGCCATAGGTGTCGTGCAGCTTGAAGGCCACGTCGCCGGGCAGCACCTTGGCGCCACCGGCCAGCGCCGCATCCAGGATTTCCATGCCGTTGGCCAGGGTCTCGAAGAAGCGTTCTTCCTCGACCTTGAGCACTTCGGTGATGCGCGCTTCCTGCTCGCGGATCTTGGGATAGGCGTCGCCCATCACGGCCACGAGGTCCTTGACCAGCTTGTGGAAGAACGGAGTCTTCTGGCCCAGCTTGTAGCCGTGGCGGATGGCGCGGCGCACGATGCGGCGCTGCACGTAGCCGCGGCCTTCGTTGGACGGGATCACGCCGTCGGCCACCAGGAAGGAGGTGGCGCGGATGTGGTCGGCAATGACCTTGAGCGACGGGGTCTCGAGGTCGGCAATGTGCGTCTCGCGCGCAGCCGCCTTGATCAGTGCCTGGAACAGGTCGATCTCGTAGTTGCTGTGCACATGCTGCAGGATGGCGGCCAGGCGCTCCAGGCCCATGCCGGTATCCACGCAGGGGGCGGGCAGCGGCTTGACGTTGCCCTGCTCGTCCATGTCGAACTGCATGAACACGTTGTTCCAGATCTCGATGAAGCGGTCGCCGTCTTCGTCAGGGCTGCCCGGAGGGCCGCCGGCCACGTGCGCGCCGTGGTCGTAGAAGATTTCCGAGCAGGGGCCGCAGGGGCCGGTGTCGGCCATCATCCAGAAGTTGTCGCTCTTGTAGCGGCCGCCCTTGTTGTCGCCGATGCGGATCACGCGCTCGGGCGGCAGGCCGATTTCCTTGGTCCAGATGTCGTAGGCCTCGTCGTCCTCGGCGTAGACCGTGGCCAGCAGGCGCTCCTTGGGCAGCTTGTAGACCTCGGTCAGCAGTTCCCAGGCCCACTTGAGCGACTCGCGCTTGAAGTAGTCGCCAAAGGACCAGTTGCCCAGCATCTCGAAGAAGGTGTGGTGGCGGGCGGTGTAGCCCACGTTTTCCAGGTCGTTGTGCTTGCCGCCTGCGCGCAGGCAGGTCTGCACCGAGGTGGCACGCGTGTAGGGGCGCTTGTCGGTACCCAGGAACACGTCCTTGAACTGGACCATGCCCGAGTTGGTGAACATCAGCGTCGGGTCGTTGCCGGGCACCAGGGGGCTCGACTCCACGATGGTGTGGCCCTTGGATGCGAAAAAGTCCAGAAAGCTCTTGCGAATGTCGGCAACGGTGAAAGTGGGTGTGCTCATGGTGTCTAGGAGTTCGGAGCGCGCACGCGGGGCGCTGTCCCTGGCGGGAGGGTGTCCCGTCGGGACCAACGCGCATTATAGGTTTGCCCCATCGTCGCGGCAGCGAGCCCTGCCTAGCCTCCATCACGCACGTGGCCAAAGAAGGCCTCTCCTCCCATCTGCCCGCCCTTGAGCACGATCTCCAGCCCGCCGCGCTGGCCGGATCGCTGACATGCGTGCGCAACAGCGGCGCGCGACTGGCCGGTCCGCGGCGCCTACAGCTGTGGGTGGCGCCCCATCCGGGCCGCAGGGCCGACATTCTTGCGCTGGAGAAATGGCTGGTGCAGGAGATGGGGGAGATGGCTAGCACAGGCGATCTCGCCGTTCCCTGATCCCGCTCAGACTGCGCGCGATGGGCGCCCTGGATAATCGCCAGCCGGAACCACAGCAAGCACACCATGGCGCAACCACAGACACCCGAGCCTCATTCCGCCAAACCGGCCCAACCAGGCAAAAGCCGCATCGTGCCCTGGCTCATCGGCCTGCCCGTGGCCTTCTTCGCTGTGCTCATGCTGGCTGGCCAGTTGCTGTCCACGCCCGAAGGCGAGGCGCGCTGGGTGGAGCGCGAAACCATCAAGATCTGCCGCAAGGAAACCGCCAGGCCTGAGGCCGAGCGCAAGACGCGGCAGTTTGAATCGGTGCAGGACTGCGACAGGCTCGAATTCGACTTCAAGCAGCGCTACGGTGAAAACCCCTGAGGCGGAGCCGCAACGGAAAATGCCCCCACGCTCCCCTGCTTCGCAAGGTCCGCTGCCCCCCAGGGGGCCAGCTTTTTGCCTTGGGGCGGCCCGGCGACAAAAAAGGCCGGCAGAGCCGGCCTTTGGCTTGCAAGGGCCCGTTCAGTCGCGCGTCTCGATGGCCCGGTTGATGCCCAGCGCCGCCAGCGTGCACAGCGCGCCCGACAGCAGATAGATGCCCAGCGCCACCAGGCCGAAGCGCGAGGACACGCCCAGCGCCACCAGCGGGGCAAAGGCCGCGCCGACCAGCCAGGCCATGTCCGAGGACAGGGCCGCGCCCGTATAGCGATAGCGCGAGGGGAAGTTGGCCGTCACCGTGCCTGCCGCCTGCCCGTAGGACAGGCCCAGCAGGATGAAGCCGACGATGATGAACACGTTGTTGCCCGTGGTGCCGCTGCCCAGCAGCCAGGGAGCCACAAAGCTGAAGATGCCGATCAGGCAGGCCATGGTGCCCAGCGTGTTGCGCCGCCCCACCCGGTCGGCCAGCCAGCCCGAAACCATGATGGCGCCGGCCGCACAGAAGGCGCCAACGATCTGCACGCCCAGCACATGGTTCACCGACTGGTCCGAATACAGCGAGATCCAGGACAGCGGGAAGATGGTCACCAGATGGAAGAGCGCAAAGCTGGCAAGGGCTGCAAAGGCGCCGATGACCACGTTGCGGCCCTCGTCGCGCATCAGCGGCACCACGCCCATGGGCTCCAGCTCGCGCTGCGCCAGCAGCTCGGTGTAGGACTGGCCCACCACCAGGCGCAACCGGGCAAACAGTGCCACCACGTTGATGGCAAAGGCCACGCAGAAGGGATAGCGCCAGCCCCAGCTGAGGAACTCGTCGGCATCCACATGGGCATAGATGAAGGCAAACAGGCCTGCCGCCAGCACAAAGCCCAGCGGCGCACCCAACTGCCCGATCATCGAATACCAGCCCCGCCGGTTCTGGGGCGCCGACATGGCCAGCAGCGACGGCAGTCCGTCCCAGGAGCCGCCCAGTGCAATGCCCTGGCCGATGCGCAGCAGCGCCAGCACGATGATGGCGTTCACGCCCGCCTGCTGGTAGCTGGGCAGGAAGGCCATGCCCACCGTACACACGCCCAGCAGGAAGAGCGCCAGCGTCAGCTTGGTCGCCCGGCCCCAGCGCCGCTGCACGGCCATGGACAGCGCCGTGCCCAACGGCCGCGCCACGAAGGCCAGCGCGAAGATGCCGAACGACATCAACGTGCCGTCAAGCTTGGAAAGATAGGGGAACAGCAGTGCCGGGAAGACCAGCACGCAAGCGATGCCGAACACGAAGAAGTCGAAGTACTCCGAGGATCGCCCCAGAATCACGCCGACGGCGATCTCGTTGGGCGTGACATCTTCGTGGGTGTCGGCGCGGGACAGAGATTCCTTGCTTTCGTAGCTTCCGTTGGGGAAGCTTGCAGTTGTGTCGAGGCCGCTCATAGATGGATGCTCCTTGTCTCGTCTCACTGACAGCTCCGTTCTACGCCCTCGCTTGATCTGGCGCAAGGCGGTTTCACCTCGACCGGACTTGGTGTTTTTCCTGCTGCGCGCGGCCGAAAAATGCGGCCTCCGGATCGCCGGGACCCCGCTGCCTGCCCCGCCAGGTAGCAGAAAGTTCCCGGCTTCTCCTTGACGTTGGACAAAATGTCCAATGGACAAATTTATACTTCGTAATACATTTGCCCGGATCTTGTAATCCGCGTTTCTATGTAAACGCGCTCTTGTTGCGCCCCTAGCATGCTAAAAATCAAGGAACTCCGTGGGCCTGCGTGGCTCACCGCGGCCGCTTTGACAGCCAGTCTCACTGGCTGCAGCAAAGCCGTCGTGCTCAACCCGGCCGGCGATATCGCCGCGCAGCAAGGCAACCTGGTGGTCACGGCCACCTTGCTGATGCTGATCATCATCATCCCGGTGATCATCCTCACGCTGCTGTTCGCCTGGAAATACCGCCAGTCGAACACCGAGGCCCACTACGACCCCGAATGGCACCACTCCACCACGCTGGAGCTGGTGATCTGGTCCGTGCCGCTGATGATCATCATCGCGCTGGGCGCCATCACCTGGATCAGCACCCACAAGCTCGACCCCTACCGCCCGCTGGACCGCGTCTCGGCCTCCAAGCCCTTGAGCACCGATGTCAAGCCGCTGGAAGTGCAGGTCGTGGCCATGGACTGGAAGTGGCTGTTCTTCATCCCTGAAAAGGGCATCGCCACCGTCAACGAGCTGGCCGCTCCCGTGGATCGTCCCATCCACTTCAAGCTGACCGCCACCTCGACGATGAACGCCTTCTACGTGCCTGACCTGGCCGGCATGATCTATGCCATGCCCGGCATGCAGACCGAGCTGAACGCAGTGATCAACAAGACCGGTGTGTTCCACGGCCTGGCATCGCACTACAGCGGCGCCGGCTTCTCGGGCATGACGTTCAAGTTCCACGGCCTCAGCGACGAGGAATTCGAGCAGTGGGTTGCCAAGGCCAAGTCCGAAGGCAAGGCCCTGAACCGCGACACCTACCTGAATCTGGTCAAGCCCAGCGAGCGCAACCCGGTCGAGCGCTTCGCCACCGTGGACGAAGGCCTGTACGACAAGGTGCTCAACCGCTGCGTCGAGGAAGGCAAGATGTGCATGCACCACATGATGGCCATCGATGCCGCGGGCGGCGAAGCCTATCTCAAGGCCGTGGGCATGAACCTGCCCCAGGATGTGTGCACGGTGCAAAACGCCGACCGCGTCGTGGCCTTCCTGGACCAGCGCGACGGCTCGGCCGCCAGCGCACAGCAATAAGCAGATAGCGGAAGCGGACGACGGCCAGCCCGCCGCCCGTTCCAAAACGACCTAAGAGACTCGATATGTCTGAACATACCTCCCCGGCACAGGCCCACTGGCTGCTGGGACGCATCACCTGGGACTCCATCCCGATGGCGCATGAGCCCATCGTGCTGGTGACCTTCATCGCCGTGGTGCTCGGCGGCCTCGGCGTGCTGGGCCTTCTCACCAAGTTCCGCCTGTGGGGCCCGCTGTGGCGCGACTGGCTGTGCAGCATCGACCACAAGAAGATCGGCATCATGTACATGATCCTCGGTCTGGTCATGCTGCTGCGCGGCTTCGCAGATGCGCTGATGATGCGCCTGCAGCAGGCCATGGCCTTCGGCGACAACCTGGGCTACCTGCCTCCGCACCACTACGACCAGATCTTCACGGCCCACGGCGTGATCATGATCTTCTTCGTGGCCATGCCCTTCGTGACCGGCCTGATGAACTACCTGGTGCCGCTGCAGATCGGCGCCCGCGACGTGTCCTTCCCATTCCTGAACAACTTCAGCTTCTGGATGACCACGGGCGGCGCCGTGCTGGTGATGATCTCGCTGTTCCTGGGCGAGTTCTCCACCTCCGGCTGGCTGGCCCTGTCCAACCTGGGGGCGCAGAACCCGGGGGTCGGGCTTGACTACTACATCTGGGGATTGCAGGTGGCCGGTGTCGGCACCACGCTGTCGGGCATCAACCTGATCGTGACCATCATCAAGATGCGCGCACCCGGCATGAACCTGATGAAGATGCCCGTCTTCACCTGGACTGCCCTGTGCACCAACGCGCTGATCGTGGCCTCGTTCCCCATCCTGACCGCAGCCCTGGTGCTGATGTCGCTGGACCGCTACGTCGGCACGAACTTCTTCACGAACGACCTGGGCGGCAACCCCATGCTGTACGTGAACCTGATCTGGATCTGGGGCCACCCCGAGGTCTACATCCTGATCCTGCCGTGCTTCGGCATCTTCTCCGAGATCGTCTCGACCTTCAGCCGCAAGCGCCTGTTCGGCTACACCTCCATGGTGTACGCGACGGTGTGTATCACCATCCTGTCCTACCTGGTGTGGCTGCACCACTTCTTCACCATGGGCTCGGGCGCCAGCGTGAACACGTTCTTCGGCATCACGACGATGATCATTTCGATCCCGACGGGTGCCAAGATATTCAACTGGCTGTTCACCATGTACCGCGGCCGCATCCGCTTCACCGTGCCGATGCTGTGGACCGTGGGCTTCATGTGCACCTTCGCCATCGGCGGCATGACCGGCGTGCTGCTGGCCGTTCCCCCGGCCGACTTCGTGCTGCACAACAGCCTGTTCCTGATCGCCCACTTCCACAACGTGATCATCGGCGGCGTGGTGTTCGGCGTGTTCGCCGGCATCAACTTCTGGTTCCCCAAGGCCTTCGGCTACAAGCTCGATGAGTTCTGGGGCAAGTGCTCGTTCTGGTTCTGGCTGGTCGGCTTCTGGGTGGCCTTCACGCCGCTGTACGTGCTGGGCCTGATGGGTGTGACGCGCCGCGCCAACCACTTCGAGGACCCCTCGCTGCAGATCTGGTTCATCATCGCCGCCTGCGGCGCAGGCCTGGTGGCCCTGGGCATCGGCAGCTTCCTGATGCAGCTCGTGGTCAGCTACTTCAAGCGCGACCAGCTGCGTGACGAAACCGGCGATCCATGGGAAGGCCGCACGCTGGAGTGGGCCACATCCTCGCCCCCGCCCCAGTACAACTTCGCCTTCACGCCCGTGGTGCATGAGATCGATGCCTGGTGGGATATGAAGAAGCACGGCTACCAGCGTCCGCTGACCGGCTTCAAGCCCGTGCACATGCCCGCCAACACCGGCGCCGGTGTCGTGATCGCTGCGCTGTCCACGGTCTTCGGCTTCGCGATGATCTGGCACATGTGGCCCCTGGCCATCGTGTCCTTCGCCGCCACCGTGCTGGCGTCGATCATCCACACGTTCAACTACAAGCGCGACTACTACATCCCCGCCGCGGAAGTCGCGGCCACGGAAGAACTGCGCACACAACAGCTGGCACGTCATGTCTGATATCCGTTACACCGCAGGCGGCGCTGCCGCCCTGGCCCCGCGTGAGTACCACCTCGCCGAGGAGCCCCATCCCGAAAACGGCACCGCTCTGGGCTTCTGGCTCTACCTGATGAGCGACTGCCTGATCTTTGCAGCGCTGTTCGCCACCTATGGCGTGCTGGGCCGCAACTACGCTGCAGGCCCCACGGGCGCCCAGCTGTTCGACCTGCCCCTGGTGGCGATGAACACGGCCTTCCTGCTGCTGTCGTCCATCACCTTCGGCTTCGCCATGCTGCAAAAGCAGCAGGGCAAGCTGGGCGGCACGCAGATGTGGCTGGCCATCACCGGCCTGTTCGGCCTGTGCTTCCTGGGCCTGGAACTCTATGAGTTCTCCCACCTGCTGCACGAGGGCGCTGGCCCTCAGCGCAGCGCCTTCCTGTCCTCGTTCTTCACGCTGGTGGGCACCCACGGCCTGCACGTGACCTTCGGCCTGATCTGGCTGGTCACGCTGATGATCCAGATCAACAAGCACGGCCTGACGCACGAGAACAACCGCCGCCTGATGTGCCTGTCGATGTTCTGGCACTTCTTGGACGTGGTCTGGATCGGCGTCTTCACTTTTGTTTATCTGATGGGGGTGCTGTAAATGGCTGCACACGACATCCACGCCGGCCACGGTCACCACGACCATCACGGCCATGACGACCACCACCACGATGCCGGCCCGCACAGCACGTTCTCGGGCTACATGTGGGGCTTCGTGCTCTCGATCATCCTGACGGCCATCCCGTTCTGGCTGGTGATGGGCAACATCATCTCGGACCGCTCGACGGCCGTGATGGTGCTCGGCGGCTTCGCCGTGGTGCAGATCCTGGTCCACATGGTCTTCTTCCTGCACATGAACGGCAAGATCGAAGGCGGCTGGACCCTGCTGTCCACCATCTTCACCGTGGTCTTCGTGGCCATCGGCATCGCAGGCACGCTGTGGGTCATGTTCCACATGAACACCAACATGATGCCCCAGCACACCATGCCGACCGATTCTGCGGCGCAGACGGCACCGGCCGTGGTCACGCCTTGACCGCATCCGGAAACTCCGGGCCCTCCAGCCGCGCAGGCGCATGGCGCCGGCGCGGCCCACTCGCTCAGGCGATGCTCATCTCGGTGGGCATCGCCTTGTTTTTGGGCTTCATCTTCCTGGGCAGCTGGCAGGTGCAGCGCCGCGCCTGGAAGCTGGATCTCATAGAGCGCGTGGAGCAGCGCGTGCACGCCGCACCCGCTGCCCTGCCCCCGCCCGCCGAATGGCCGCAGATCACGGCCGCCGACCATGAATACCGCGCCGTGCAGGCCAGCGGCCAATGGCTGACAGGCAAGACCGTGCTGACCCAGGCCGTGACCGAGCTGGGAGCAGGCTTCTGGGTGCTGACGCCGCTGCAGCTGGACGATGGCAGCCAGGTGCTGGTCAACCGGGGCTTCATCCCCACGGAGCAGCGCGCACGCTGGCAGGCGCAGCCCGGGCAGGCATCCCAGGACCAGGTGACGGTGTCCGGCCTGCTGCGCATCAGCGAGCCGCGCGGCGGTTTTCTGCGCGAGAACGATCCTGCTCAGCAGCGCTGGTTCTCGCGCGATGTGGCGGCCATTGCACAGGCCCAGGGCCTGGACCATGCTGCCCCCTACTTCATCGACGCCGGCCTGCCGGGCCAGCCCGTGGCGGACGGCACCTGGCCGCGCCCGGGCATGACCGTGATCCGCTTTCCCAACAGCCACCTGGTCTACGCACTGACCTGGTACGGATTGGCGCTGATGGTGGTCGGTGCCGCCTGGCTGGTCAGGCGCAATGACCGGCAGCCGGCCGACAAGCCATAGAACCGCCTTGCGCAGGCAATGGGGCCATCGATGACATCGGTGGCCCTTTTTCTTCAGTCCTCTACAAGACCCTGCCGCGCCACGGCTGCCTGCGGTAGCGCACAATCGCCCGCGTGAATTCGCCTTCAGAGTCCCTGTTCCGCGTCGAGCGCACCACCGAACGCCAGAACATGCAGCTGCTGATACAGCTGCGCTGGTTTGCCGTGGTCGGGCAGGTGATCACCATCTCCCTGGTGCACTACGGCTTCGGCATCAACCTGCCGCTGCCGGCCATGGCCCTGGTGCTGATGGCCAGCGTATTCACCAACCTCGGCTACATCTACTGGTACCGCAGCCACCGCCGCCAGATCTCGGCGCGCAACCTGTTCCTGGCCCTGCTGGCCGACGTGCTCGCCCTGGCCATACAGCTGTATCTGAGCGGCGGCGCCAGCAATCCCTTCATCTACCTGTTCCTGCTGCAGGGCATTCTGGGCGCCGTGCTGCTCAGGCCCGTGCACGCCTGGATCATCGTCGCCAGCACCTCGCTGTGCACCCTGGTGCTGGCCATCGTGCACTGGCCCCTGCCCATTGGCGCGGCGGGACCGGACGGGCTGCCCGGCCTGTACGTGAGCGGCATCCTGATCAGCTTCGGGCTGACCACAGTGCTGCTGGTGGTCTTCCTGCGCCGCATCGTCTCCAACCTGCGACGGCGCGACGCGCGGCTGGCCAACATGCGCCAGCGCGCCAGCGAGGAAGAGCACATCGTGCGCATGGGCCTGCTGGCCACGGGCGCGGCGCACGAGCTGGGCACGCCGCTGTCGACCATGTCCGTCATCCTGGGCGACTGGCAGCGCATGCCCGCCATCACGCAAGATCCCGATCTGCTCGCCGACCTGCAGGAGATGCAGCAGCAGCTGCTGCGCTGCAAATCCATCGTCTCCAGCGTGCTCATGTCGGCCGGCGAAACCCGCGCCGACGCGCCCCAGGCCACGACCTTGCATGCCTTCATGGATGGAGTGGTCGCCCAATGGCAGTCACGCCATGCGGTGGAGCGTTTCGACTATGTCCAGGCCGAAGAGGACTTCCCCATTCTTTCGGATACCGCGTTGCAGCAAATGGTTTGCAATGTGCTCGACAATGCCGCCGAGGCATCTCCCGGCCATGTGGCGCTGCACCTGTCCGTGCGCACCGGCATGCTGTGCATCACCGTGCGCGACAAGGGTCCCGGCTTTGCACCTGCCGTGCTGGAGCAGCTGGGCCAGCGCCATATCTCCACCAAGACGGAGCGCCCGGGCCGCGGACTGGGCCTGTTCCTGGTGCTCAACGTGGCGCGCTCGCTGGGCGGACGCGTTCAGGTGAGGAACACCCCGCCCAGGGGCAGCGAGGTGGAGATCCGCCTGCCCCTGTCATCGATTGCCATTGAACCCGGCGCCTGAAGCGGCGCCCACAGGAACCCGAATCGCCCATGGACAGCTCCCGCCTCCTGCTGCTGGTTGAAGACGATGCAACGTTTGCACGCACGCTGACGCGATCGTTCGAGCGGCGCGGCTACCGCGTGCTGCAGGCCGCCAGCGCCGAGGAAGTGCGCGAGCTGCTGCAGACGCATTCGCCGCAATACGCCGTCATGGACCTCAAGCTGGCCGGCAATGCCTCGGGCCTGAGCTGCGTGCAGATGCTGCACCAGCACAACCCCGAGGCGCTGATCGTCGTGCTCACCGGCTATGCCAGCATTGCCACGGCCGTGGAGGCCGTCAAGCTCGGCGCCTGCCACTACCTGGCCAAGCCGTCCAACACCGACGACATCGAGGCCGCCTTCGGCCGCCTCGAAGGCCGCACCGACGTGGAGCTGTCGCGCAACCCCACTTCCATCAAGACACTGGAGTGGGAACACATCCACGAAACCCTGGCCGAGAGCGACTTCAACATCTCCGAGGCCGCACGCCGCCTGGGCATGCACCGGCGCACGCTGGCGCGCAAGCTGGAAAAGCGGCAGATCAAGTAAGACGGCAGGCACCAAGACAAACCGGGCCTCAAGGGCCCGGTTTGTCATTGCGCGGCCATGGCCCTCAGGCCATCAGCCCAGCCAGAGGTAGTGATCGATCAGCAGTGCCAGGAACAGCACGCTCAGATGCACCAGCGAGAAGCGGAAAGTCCTGCGCGACAGCTCGTCCGAGTAATTGCGCCACAGCGCGAAGGCATAGCCGCAAAAGCCCACGCTCAACACCACGGCCA
The DNA here is from genome assembly GCF_000799035.1 of Delftia sp. ZNC0008. Taxonomy (NCBI): domain Bacteria; kingdom Pseudomonadati; phylum Pseudomonadota; class Betaproteobacteria; order Burkholderiales; family Comamonadaceae; genus Delftia; species Delftia sp. ZNC0008. The sequence continues at coordinate 12,298 of NZ_JTKZ01000969.1, read as the reverse complement.
CCACCAGGTACAGCCAGGAGCTCATGCCGTACATGAAGGGCAGCATGCAGGCTGCGAACAGGATCACCGTGTACAGCAGGATCTGCAGCCGCGTGTACTCGCTGCCATGCGTGACGGGCAGCATCGGCAGGCCCGACTGGCGGTAGTCCTCCACGCGGTACAGCGCCAGCGCCCAGAAATGCGGAGGCGTCCACAGGAAGATGATGAGAAACAGGATCAGCGCCTCGGGTCCGACCTGGCCCGTCATCGCGGCCCAGCCCAGCACGGGCGGCATGGCGCCGGAGGCGCCGCCGATCACGATGTTCTGCGGCGTGGCGGGCTTGAGGATCACCGTGTAGATCACGGCATAGCCCACGAAGGTGGCCAGCGTCAGCCACATGGTCAGCGGATTGGTGCACAGCAGCAGCACCAGCGCACCCAGCGTGCACAGGATGGCCGAGAAGGCCAGGGCCTGCTGGCTGGTCAGCTCCCCGCGCGCCGTGGGCCGCCAGGAGGTGCGCTTCATGCGCGCATCGATATGGCGCTCCACCAGGCAGTTGAAGGCCGCTGCGGCGCCCGCCACCAGCCAGATGCCCAGGCAGGCCAGCGCCATGTGCAGCCACTGGTCGGCGTTGGGCCAGCCCGGCACGGCCAGCACCATGCCGATCAGCGCGCAGAACACGATCAGCTGCACCACGCGCGGCTTGGTCAGGGCATAGAACTGCGTCCAGCGTGAGGACTCGACACTCAGGGAAGCTTGTTTACTCATGCAATCTCTCCACGGGCAACCGGCAACCCGGCCCGCAGCGTGCCCGGGCGACTGGCCGCCAGGCACCAAACAATCACGGTCACCAGCGCGGCTGCGCCACCCGTATGCAGCACCGCGGCCACCAGCGGCCAATCGAGCACCACGTTCGACAGGCCTGTCAGCACCTGCAGCACCAAAAACGCACCCAGCACGCGGCGCTGCAACGCCAGTGCGGGCACTTCACCCAAACGCCACCACAGCCCGGCCAGCGCAGCCACCACCACATAGGCCGCCAGGCGGTGCAGATAGTGGATGGCCGTGAGGCCCGCAAAGCTGATGTTGCTGCCGTCCTGCAGCAGGCCCAGCGGACGCCAGATCTGCAGCGCCTGCGAAAAATCCATGGCCGGCCACCAACTGCCCTGGCAGGTCGGAAAACTGCTGCAGGCCAGCACCGCATAGTTGGTGCTGACCCAGCCACCCAGTGCCACCTGCAGCACCAGCAAGCCCAGGCCCAGCCACAGCAGAGCACGCAGGCCCGGGGAAATCACCGTTGCCTGCTGCTGGCGTGCCTCCCGGCTCAGCCCCACGGCGGGCACGCACAGCAAGGCCAGCAGGCCCGTGCCGCCCAGCAGGTGCAGGGTCACGATGGCCGGAAACAGCTTCATGGTCACGGTCCAGGCGCCAAAGGCACCCTGCAGGCAGACCCAGAACAGCGCCAGCGTGGGCCACCAGGGGCTCATGGCCCCCCGCCGTGCGCCTTCCACGCCTTGGGCGCCACCCGCCCTGCCCTGGCGGCGCGCACGCCGCCAGGCCATGATGGTCATGGCGATGATGAGCACGCCCACGGTGGTGGCCAGATAGCGGTGGACCATCTCTATCCATGCCTTGCCATGCGTCACCGGCCCGGTGGGCATGGCGGCCTGCGCCTCGGCAATCTGCGCGCGGGCGCCCATGGGGCTGGCGCTGCCATAGCAGCCCGGCCAGTCAGGGCAGCCCAGGCCGGAATCGGTCAAACGCGTAAAGGCGCCGAACAGCACCAGGTCGAAAGTCAGAAACAGCGTCAGCACCGACAGTGCCTGCAGCCGCTTGAGCGAGCCACCGTTGCGGTTGCGCAGCCACACCCAGGCCAAGGGTCCCAGCGCCAGCAACAGGCCCAGCAGCATCAGCTCCAGAACGGGGGCCAGATCGTACAGCGCCTGCTCGTTCACCTCCGCCCTCCACAGCGCAGCGTCCACCGGACGGAACCGACCCCAGGCAAGCCGCAAGGCAATGCCACAGGCGCATCCGGTTGGCGACAGCAGAACTTCATAAATGAGAGCAATTTGACGAGAAGGCTCAGCCCCATGCGCGAGATTGGATCGCAGGCCGGGCCCACAGAGAATCAGGACATGCACCCAGATACAGGCTGCGGGACGGCGCCCCATGCACAAGGCCCGCCAAGCGGGCCCGGTCGCTGCAACTTTCAGAGCAGCATGTCTTTGATATGAAACAATTCTACTTGCCTGCGCACCACTCAAGCGCCCAAGCGCGCAGTGCCCCTAGACCGCAGCCAGCTTCTTTTGGCCGGCGTGATGCGGCTTGGGCCGGGCGCACACGAATTTGCGCAGGGTGCCACCCGAGGCATCGGTGGCCCGGCTTTGCACAACTGCTCAGATTCGCTCAGATTCAGACGCCCAGCGTTCCTTAGATTGACGCTTTCACTTGGGGACCGGCAACCGCCGGGTGAGGCCATGATTGCAGGACGCTCGTGGACTGTGCTTGATGGGCGCGGACACGAAATCGGGCGTGTCGAAGGCGATGAATTCGTCCGGTGCGGGACCAGGCTCATCTACCGCATCGATGGGCCGGCGCTGTACTCCATGGACGGCTCGGCCAGACTGATGGGCTTTATCGAAGGGACCGAGGTCAGAACCCGGCAGGGGCGGATCTTTCTCAAATTCCTCGCGCATTGAACTGCGCTGCTCTGATCTACGCAGCACCGTGCGCATGCAGCGGCAAGCTTTCGGCCCCCTTCTGCGCCAGCCGATGACAATCTATATCAATTCATTCATAGCCAGTCGCTAAGACGCACAGATAATTGCCGGCATTCGTGTGAATTGTGAGAAGGGACCGGGCCACGTGCCACGCCCTTCGCATGCTGGAGGATTGGCAGATGAGCGCCCCGGAAATGGAGGCCATACAGGAGCGGCTGAAGAAGCTGCGGGCCGACGAGGCGCAGGTAGCCGAGCAGCTGGAACGGCTGCAGACCCAGAAGGCTGCGCTGGAGCACAGGCAGGCCATGATCCAGGGCGCCTTGGAGGTGCTGGAAGAGATGCGGCAGGAGCTGGAGCCATGAACCGCGGCAAGCCCGGTTCGTCCTCGTCCTCGTCACCGCCCGCCACTGCCCTGCCAACAACCCAGGACTGGCTGGAAAGAATTGCAGCCCTGGATGCCACGCAGCCGCCGCCTACCCCACCTCGTCCGCGCAACACTCGCAAAGCAGCGCGCCGCAAGGCGGTCACCATCGTGGCAAGGCTGGTGCTGCTGGTGCTGCTGGCCATCGCCCTGGCCGTGGCGGCGCAATTGATGTGGGTCAAGTAGCTGCCTGCGGTATACCCTCGCATCCTGGCGAAGTTCCCATATTGTTTGCATGCTCACTTGCGCCTAGCATGGAGGCACACTCAACGCAGTGGAGGTGTCATGGCCGATCCCGAAGAACCGCTGGAAATACGCTCAGAACGCTGGCAGTCGCTGAAGGGGCTGGACATCGCCTCCGTGGATCTGGGCCCCATCTGCGTGGTGCTCTTGCTGACGTTGATCTGCATGGCCGTGATGCTGCTGCTGGCCAAGTCCGGCGCCGAGCAGGTGCGGCAGGCCCAGCCATCGCCCCAGGCCAAAGGCCCTGCTCCCCGACCGCAACCGGCGCAGCCCGTGGCAGAACCCGCCCAGCAACAGACCTGGATACCGGCCTTGCGCACCTGAGCGCGGCAAGGCCGGTCCAGGCCGTAGGTAGCGCGTTCAGACCTTCATCGAACGTGTCGCAATGAAGGTCGGCACGAACTTCTCGATCACAAAACGGGCGTGGGGCTGCCAGTCCTCGTGGAAGCCCGTCAGCACAAGCCCCGCATCCAACTGCCCCCCGATCTGATCGGCCAGCGTATGGCCGAACACCAGGGCCTCGTTGCGCTCGCGCTTGGCCGCAATCGCCTCGGGCGGCAAATCCGCCACATCGGAATACGGCAGGCGCCAGGCGGGCCGCACGAGTCCTTGCTCGCGCAATGCAGGATCACGGTCCTCCACGAAGACCACCGGATTCCAGAAGCTGGACAGAAGACGCCCGCCCGTCGTCAGCACCCGCGCGCATTCACGCCACACGGGCCGCACATCGGGCACGTAGAGGTTGGAGATGGGGTGAAAGATCACATCAAAGCTGGCGTCTGCAAAGACCCCCAGATCGCGCATATCGCCCTGCACGCAGGTCAGCGCAAGGCCTTCGCGCTCGGCCACATGCCGGTCCTGCGCAAGCTGGCCGGCTGAGGCGTCAAAGACGGTGACCTGGGCGCCCGCTGCCGCAAGAATGGGCGCCTGCTGGCCGCCGCCGCTGGCAAGGCAGAGGATGCGCAGGCCGCGTACATCATCCAGCCAGCCGGCAGGCAAGGGGCCTGGCGTGAGCCGCGCCTGCCAGCTTCCGGCGCGGGCCCGTGCTATTTCGGCGCTGTCGACCGGGCGCGACCAGTCGCAGGACTTGGCAGCCTGCTGGTTCCAGGCGGCCGTGTTGTGGGCAAGGATATCGATGGATTCCGTCATGGGCACTCTTTCAAAAATTCCGAAAGGAGGCCGCACGGCGACGCCGGGTTGCGTTCAGGAAACGCAGAGCAATCAACGAACAGGCAGGAGGTGACGCAGGCGTCCGCCGTCGGCCGGCAAAGGGCTTCGGGGGATTGGTCGGACGAAGGTCCGAAGGCGTCACAGGTTCATGTCAGGCTCGCAATGGTCGCAGGAACGGAAGCAAAAATTCTAGGGTTGCCCGAAGCACGCTGTCAAACAGCTGCGGCGCCTTCCCCACACGGTCATGCAAAAGTCACAACCGTGAGACGGCCTGGCTGTAAGTTGAACCCGCACCCTCGATGGCGCCGGCTTCTGCTGCGCCTTGGCGCGCCCGCTGACGACCGCCTTTTCCAACCCGGCGCCCAATGGATACCGAGGAGCAACACTTTGAAGGAGAGCTATGCGTAGTCCCAAGAAAGGCAGAGAGCCGATCCGGCTCCTGGACCTGGCCCCCGCCGTCTTCTGCATGCAGTGCGAACAGGAAAAGCCCGCCACAGGCGCCCGCCAATTCCATGCGTGGCACGTGTGCAGCGATTGCTCGCAGAAGCTGGCCCGACTCCCCACGGCGCAAGCACCCACGGCGCACCCTGCGCACTGAGGCAAGCGATTCCCCAAAACGACAGCCCGCCAAATGGCGGGCTTTCTCATGCCCTTTCGGGCATGGGCGGGACCATGACAGTGGATCGCGCCTACCAGGGCGCAAACACCATCATCAGCGCCACGGCCACGACGGCTGCGGCGATGTACATGGTCCGCCTGGTGGCGAACCGGTTGCGGGACGACGACGTGGGCACTTGGCCAGGGGTGTTGGGAGGAGGTGTGTTCATGGCCTCAAGCATGGGTGCCGCCCAGGCACGCCCTTGTCGGACAAGCACAGGTCAGGGAATCAGCGCAAGGCAGGACCAGGCCGTCGGCATTGGCCCATGGCCCGGTGGTCTGAAAGACGAATGGCGCTGCAATCGCTCGCGTGTGCCTCAATATGGGCGGACTCCGCAGATCAGGTGTGAACCGGTGCCGAGAAATCCCAGGCGTTTGCGGGCATGACCGCGCAAAACGCCCCTTCCAGCGTCGCGTTGTGGTGTTCCACAATCTTCTGCGCTGCAAGCTGGGGGGTGTCGGCACAAGTATGTCCATCCGCAATAAGGACGGCATCAAGGCCCAGATCGCGAGCGACCCGGCAATTGGTGTCCACGCAGTACTGAGTCTTCATGCCGGTGATGACCAGGCCGGTCACGTTGCGTGCTTGAAGCTGCTGCAACAGATCGGTGCCTGCAAAGGCGCTTGGGCGGTGTTTTTCGAACACAACCTCACTGCCGTCCAGTTGCAGTTCGGGTGCGAGTTGGGTCAGTGGGCTGCCTGGGCCAATGGGCGTTCCCACGGGACCGATGTGACGAGCCAGAAAAATTGGCGCTCCCGCACGGCGGGCCTGTGCCATCAAGGTATTGATGGTGTCCAGCACCTCGGTGCAGCGCCACATGGGTTCAGGCCCTCGGACCAGGCCGACCTGAACATCGAGGACTAACAGAGCAAACATGAATGCAACTCCTTGCGTGGTGCCGGCGACGCAAGGGCAAAAAAAGGGCCCTGTCCATCGCTGGCGGGCCTGGGAAGTGGTTCAACTGGGACTCACGGCACTTCACACGGTCCGCAGGAAGCGGTCGTGGAGGTGATAGTGGTGAGAGTGCAGTGAACCATGGAGTTCCATTGTAACGAGCGCCTTCGCCTGTCATCTCAGCACCTATGCGGCTTTTTTGCGTTTGTCGCGCCGCAGATCTCGCCCCTGTAGTTCCGGACGCTGTCCAGCTGTTTTCGGGGGGAGACGTCAGGCAAGAACAAGCCCGCTGATAGGGCTTGTCTGCACCTCGGTGTGCTTCACCTTCTTCGACGTCTCGTCACTTCCCAGGATGACAAGTTGCTGCGCCCTTTGCGAGACCAGTTGATGGAGAACCCCCAGGCGCTGACGGATCCGGCAGCGACTACGCGGACAACAGCGCCCAGCGTTCGTGATCTCGCCAGCGACCACCGACCTTCATGAATGCGGGCGACAACCCCTCCAACTTGAAACCACAGGACTTCACCAGTGCTATGGCTGCCTTGTTCTCAGGCTGAATGTTGGCTTCCAGCCGATGCAGCTTCGAAGTCCTGAAGACCTGCTTCACGACATGCGCGAGGCCCTCCTTCATCAGGCCCTTCCCTTCGAAGCCCGAGAATGCAAAGAAGTCGATATGGGCAGAGCGGAACGGGTCCATCAGGATGTTCGTGATCTGCACGACCCCGGCAAAACCATCGCTGCGCCACTCCCAGATCACAAATGCCGCACCCGACGGTTCCTGCACGCGAGCCAGGTAGCCCTGGAACTCCTGTGCCGTGCTGGGCGGCGAAACCCATGGAGCGTGCAGTTTGCGGCTCTGTCCGACCGCGTCGATGAACTGCTGCTCCAGATCGGCGGTCAGCGTCGAAACGTAGATATCTGTGCCCATGACTTCCCTTCTCTGTGGAGAGAAAAGTGTAGCCAGCCCAGGAATCCGTCGGAAGCCCGGCAGCGCGCTTGCACCCTACAGCCTTGTCAAGTGCACCATTGAAACGACGAAGCCCGCTTTGAACTGACCCCATGAAGTTGGACGGTTGGAAGTTAGCGGCTCAAGGCCTGATTTCGGTACTGCACCGGACTCAGGCCTTCTAGCATGAGCTTGATGCATTGGTAGTTGCCCAAAGACCACCACCGCGACGATGCCCTGCCCTTCGGCGACTGCCCCTCTCAGAAAGGAAACCTCGAAATGACCGGCCACAAGCCCTTGCGGCAGCAGAAAGGACCGGCATCGTGACCACGAAACCCGAACCCATCGCCACTAACGTCTATGACAAACAGCCGGGCGGAACCTATCGGGCCACCATGCACGTCAGTGGGCTGGCCATCCAGCGCGCTCTGCGACATATTCGTCCGGGGACACGACAGGAGCTTGCGCGGTTCCGCCTGGGACAGCACCCGGCGCCGAAACCCCACATGCTTCCCCCCGGCGGTTTTCCCCTTGGAACACAGCTGGCGTTTGAGAAGGCTACGCCAACAGTTCGGCGCCTCCCTACCGATCTTTCCTGCATCGAGCCCCAGTCCCACGCCTGCCCCAGCTGTGCCCGCAGCTGCTTGGCCGCCGTGGGAGGGTCTCGTCGCTTATCGAGTACGTCGTAAGCTTGGACACAGGTCACGTCACGCGGCACTGTCCAGGCAAGCTCTGGTACCTCGCCCAGCATTCGCGCCAGAGCGCTCCGCGCAAGGTGATCGCGGAAACCCTCCAGCAGCGCACGCACCTTAGACGATACGGCAGGACCATGTTTGGCCAGTGCTGCCTTGCGACGGGCAGTGACCGGATCAACTCCTGCGCTACCCCCGCGCTTGTCTCCCTGAACTGAGACAGCCTCTGCAAAGCGCTATCTCGGGCCAGTGCCCGAGCCTCACCTACTTCATCAGGCCAGCAGAGCTGTTTGTAGCGGTAGGCCCGTGTTTTGTGCGATTGGGAGTTGACCTATCGCAATTCATCGCACCCCTTCACGAGCAGGTGCGAGCCTGGCTGAAGCTGCTTTGCAGACCGCGAATCGAATAGCACTAGAATCTCACCCAGAGTCATGGCGCCGGTTCTATTGCCAGCGACGTAGGAGGCAAAAACCTACTCCCGAACCTACGCCAAGGTTGCAGGTGCAGATAGATTTCGCTGGGTGCCAAGTTGAGGTTTTGCGGCAAACGCGCCGTGAAAGTCTCAAGAAAACAAGCATCTAGCGAAGAAATGCATGATTCGACAATGGCTCAACCAAGGCGGGCGTCGTTCAATGGCAGGACCTGAGCTTCCCAAGCTCATGACGTGGGTTCGATTCCCATCGCCCGCTCCAGCTTTCCTCGCGCACTCTTCATTTGCGCGCGCGGGCCAATCTCTGGACTGAGGAGCAGGCGCCGCCGCAGCGGCGCCGGGGCGCTATCGCACGCCAGGCGATGAACTGCCCATCTCGACTTTCAGGTCCGGGAAGGAGTTGACCATCTGGACCTTGAAGTCAGGGAAAGAGGTGACGATCTGCCACTCTCCGCAACGGTCTGCGGAGGAGTTCACCACCTTGACCTTGAGGTCCGGGAAAGAGCTGGTTGCCTGGACCTTGATGTCGGGGAAGGACTGCACGAGCTGGACCTTGCCGTAGAGGCGGATGCCTTTGTAGGTGCAGTTTTTCTTGTCGAAGTCTGCGGCGTGAACGAATGCCGGCAGGGCAAGACAGGCAAAGACAAAGCTACAACGCTGCAGAAGATGCATATGCGAAAAGGGAGTGGGTCTTCGGAAACAAGCCAGGCCGTGGCTTGCGGCCGCCCTATTAGAGCATCCTGCATGCAGAAGCCCCTGACGTTTTCGACCGAGCGTCAGCCTGGGGCAAGACCATCCATCCGGCACTCAGGCCATGAGCCCAAGCAGCCAGTCCGCATACTCCACGGTGGCGGGAGTGGTCCCGGAAGGAGGCTTGATGCATGCCGCGCGTGTGGAATTCGCCATGGCGCGTATGTCGCTGGGTGTGTGGCCGAATTTGGCCCGGAATGCGCGGCTGAAGTGGGCCTCACTGGCAAAGCCCAGGCGCGCGGCCACCTCGGCGACACGCAGGCGTCGGTAGGCAGGGTTTGACAGGGCATGGAAGGCCTCTTGCAACCGTCGCTGCTGCACATAGCGCATCACACCCCCCAAAGGTTCGAAAAGGTGGTAAAGCCGGTGACGTGAGATGCCGAAGCACCGGCAAAGCAGCTCGGGCGAGAGGGGAGCAGCCAGGTTTCGCGCGATATGGCGCTTGATACGGTCCAGCATTGCTGCCTGCAATTCAGTCCGAGCCTCGGCCACCGTCCGTAGACTGGGGCGCAGGCAGGCCGCCAGCATCTGGGTAGTGGCATGCACTATGTCGTCAGCCTGCTCCAGGCCGATGGAAGGCAGGCGTCGCTGCAGAGCGCAAAGATGATCTGCCAATAGCCCGGCGAAGATGCTGCTGCGGGTCAACACGGTTCCGTGCAAGCCTGAACTCGATGCACCCATTGCCTGGTCGCCAAGGCTGCGGGGCACGATCAACGAGAGCACATGGGAGTCGTCCGCAACGGTATGCTGGCAGCGAGCCATGTCGAAGAAGACCACATCACCTGCTTGCACCGTCAGCTCGTGACCATCGTCACAGCGCCCTGTGAAGCCGCCTCCCCGGTACCACTGCACCAGATAGTGGTCCAGCCCGTCATGGGCCGCGCGTGCATGTCCGCGCGAAAAGCGCTGTGCACCGAAGCGCAGGTCTCCCAAAAGCAATTGTCCCAAGTGGACTGCATCTACCGAGGCGTGGAAGCCGCCGCGCACCGTACCGCGCTCCAGCGGGGTCACATCGAACAGTACAGAGATGCCGCTGCGCCAAGCGTCGAACCTGTCCGCCTCCAGGCACTGCTCGGTGGTGAAGGTGGTGCTCGGCAGGGCTGAGGTCGGAGTCTGCATGTCGAATGATCTGGGCAAAAGAATGCCGTGGTGAAGCCGTCCCTCCGATAGCAGCCAAGGCGTTGCGACACACTCGCCCAGGACGGCTTTCATTTGAGAGCCGCGGCATCGTAACGCAATGTGTGCTGGGGCGAATCGAACTGACGAACGGTAGCCCGTCAAGATGCAACCCAGGCAGTGATGCAGGAAGATGCGCAGAAGTTGGTGCCTCGGCAGGTCCAGCAGCCATTCAGCCTGTGGCGGTGGATAGCGTTCACAGGCCTTGGAGAATCAATGCTTGAGTTTCTCAAGAGTCAAAACGGAGTGTTCCATGACCCCTACCACCGAACAAAAACGTGCCAGCTTCCGGGCCCTGCACCGCCAAGGCTGCTTTGTACTGCCCAATCCATGGGACGCCGGCAGCGCCCGCATGCTGCAGGGCCTGGGCTTCAAGGCGCTGGCCAGCACCAGCTCGGGCCATGCATGGTCGCTGGGCCGGCCCGATGGCGCCATCTCGCGCGACATGACCCTGGCGCATCTGCGCACCCTGGTCGCGGCCACCGACCTGCCCGTGAACGCGGACTTTGAAAGCGGCTTCGGCCTGGGTCCGCAGGAGGTGGCAGAGAGCGTTCGCATGGCCTTGGACACCGGCGTGGCAGGGCTGTCCATCGAGGATTCGACAGGCGATGCTGCCAACCCCTTGCGCAGCATCGAGGACGCCGTGGCCCGGCTGCGCGCCGCCCGCGCTGCCATCGACGAGGCAGGCGGTAGCACCTTGCTGGTCGGGCGTGCGGAGAATTTCTTCGTGGGCCGGCCCGATCTCGACGACACCATTGCCCGGCTCAAGGCCTATGCCGAGGCCGGCGCGGACTGCCTGTACGCACCCGGCATCCGCAGCGCCGAGCAGATCCGTGCCGTGGTGGCGGCCGTGGCACCCAAGCCGGTGAATCTGCTGATCGGAGGGGCCAGCGAATGGAGCCTGCAGGATGCCGAGGCCATGGGCGTGCGCCGCATCAGCGTGGGCGGCGCACTGGCGCGCGCAGCCTGGGGCGGCTTTCTGCATGCGGCGCGCTCCATTGCCGAGACGGGGCGCTTCGACGCGTTCGCCCAGGCCACGCCGGGCGCCGAGCTCAATGGCTTTTTTCAGGGCAAGGACTGATCCGCAGCGGCCTGCAGCCGCTGCGCGGTCATGACCCAGACCGCGATATCGAGCAGGGCGGCCGCGCGCTCCACCGGCGCAAGCTGCGGGTCCAGCACGCCGTCCATCTGCCGTGCCAGGGCGGACCAGCCCAGCAGTGCGGCCTGATCGGCCCAGGCCCGGCCTGCGGCCAGCAGCGGTGCGCCGGCACCCACCAGGCCTGCGGCCTGCATATCGGCCAGCCAGACCTGGCCCTGTGCCAGCCAATGGCACAGCGGCGCCTCGGCGCTTTCGTTAGGTGCCGTGCTCATGGCTGTTTCTCCCTGCTGCCCTGCGCTGGCGGCGGCTTCCAGGCCGTGCTGGGATGGTGCCAGTCCGTACTGTCCCGCCAGCGCACCGATGCCACGGCCATCTGCAATCGCCCGGCCACGAATTCCACGCGGCCAAAGACCTCCTGCAGCACCCGGCCGCACGCCAGCTCCCGGCGCAGGGCCTCGCCCGCCCTGCCCTGCATGCCGTGCAGATCACCGGCCAGGCATATGACGGGGCCGGAGGTTGGCAGCTGCGGTTGCAGCTCCATCGTCCAGCGCTGCAGCAGCAGGTCAGTCTGCGGCAGGCCGCTGCCGCTCACCTGCCATCGCGCCCAAAAGGGCGGCTGCTGGCGCCAGGGGTCTGCATGCAGCTCCTGCAGATGGCGGCGCAGCAGGACCTGGGGGTCGTCGGCCCCCGGCAAGGGGCCGGCCGCCTGGGCCGCCACCAGCCGGGTGGCATCCCGTGCCGAAAGGCGGCCGTCGTCGCTGACCCAGCCGTCCACCAGCACATGAGGACCTTGCAGCAGCTGCCTTGCCGTGAGGCCGCCCAGGGTTTCCGATTCCAGCGCCTGGGCAGGCTCCCATTGCGGATCAAAGCCCTCAGCGCGCGATGCCGACCAGGTCAGGAACCGGCCACTGGCCGCATCCTGCAAGTGCACCGAAAAACCGCGCTGCCCTCCGCGCGCCAGCCACAGCTCGGCCGCCACGGCATGCAGACACAGGCCTTGCACGCGCCGGTAGCTGCGCCTATGCACGCCAGCCAGCTCCTGCAGGGGCCGAGGCAGGGGTTGCTGGGCCAGGCCGCGCAGCAGCATCCACAGCGCGGCCAGCAGGGGAGCCACGCGCT
>NZ_JTKZ01000810.1:0-305 GCF_000799035.1 Delftia sp. ZNC0008 | reverse complement strand
CCGCGTCCCTTTGTAGCATTGTAGCCAACATTTGCATAATCTCCAAGAACTTTGCTTCTGAAATTACGAATAGGCTGACACAAAGGAATGGGGAAGCTGTCAATAATGGATACACTCATTCCTTCAACCTCTTTAAAGACGAGTGCTTGGCGAATGACTTGGATACTCGGTAAGAGGGCATTACAACGGCGGACAAAGCGAGAATATTCTAGGAAATTAGGAAATAAACTTTGAGCAAGTTGGTGCTTAGCTTTAAGCGTTTCACTAAAATGCAGTACGCCCCATAGGTAACAAGCGATAACTAA
>NZ_JTKZ01000503.1:0-1913 GCF_000799035.1 Delftia sp. ZNC0008 | reverse complement strand
CCGCGTCGATGGCGCGCACCTGCGCGGGCGTGCACTCGCCCTGCAGCAGCTGGCGTGCGGCATCGGCAAACAAATCGTCTTCCATGTCTCTCTCCATTCATGACACATGACGCCAGGCCTTGGGCGTTCCGTTTGAAACTGGCGCACCTTTAACACCAGGGACACCGAGGAAGGGCCTACGCCGGCCGCGCCGCCCCGCACCGAGGGTGTCGCCCCCCGCGAAGCGAGAGGGGGCGCCGTGCAACGGGAAGACGCGCAGCGGCTCAGGGGGCGCTTCGTGTCAACGAAGCCCCAAACCTCGCGCGATCATTCCGCGCAGGATGTCGCGCGTGCCGCCGCGCAGTGAATACGAAGGCGCAACCTCCGTCACGTAGTTGAGGGTGCGCAGCAGCTCCAGCGGAACCTCGGACGCCTCGCGTGCGAACAGGTCGTCGGCGATGGCGGCGGGAATGGACTGCTCCAGCGTCGTGCCCAGCTCCTTGACCAGGGCCGCTTCGACGATGGGGCTTTCGCCGCGCACCAGCTTGTCCTGCACGGCCACCGACATGGCGCGCAGCGGGGCCAGCTCGGTGAACACGCGGCCGGCCAGGCGCAGCGCGCCTTCGCTGCGCTCGCCCGTTGCACGCAGCCAGGCCAGCCATTCGTCGAACAGCACGATGCTGGAGAACAGCCGCTCGGGCCCGCTGCGTTCGAAGGCCAGCTCGGCCGTGACCTGCTCCCAGCCCTGGCCTTCCTGGCCGATCAGGGCGTCGGGCTGCAGCTGCACGTTGTCGAAGAAGACTTCGCAGAAATGGCTGTCGCCCGAGAGGTCGGTGATGGGCCGCACGGTCACGCCCGGCAGCGACAGGTCCACGATGACCTGGGACAGCCCCTTGTGCCGGTCACCCGCCTCGCCCGAGGTGCGCACCAGGGCGATCATGTAGTGGCAGTGGTGGGCGTTGGTGGTCCAGATCTTCTGGCCGTTGAGCACGAAGCCCTTGTCATTCGGCACGGCTCGCGTCTTCACGCTGGCCAGGTCCGAGCCCGCGCCTGGCTCGCTCATGCCGATGCAAAAGAAGGCCTCGCCCCGGCAGATGCGCGGCAGGTAGAACCGCTTTTGCGCCTCGGTGCCGTACTTGAGGATCAGCGGGCCGCTCTGGCGGTCGGCAATCCAGTGCGAGCCCACGGGCGCGCCGCAGGCCAGGTATTCCTCCACCAGCACGTAGCGCGTGAAGGCGCTGCGCCCGCCGCCGCCGTACTCGCGCGGCAGGGTGACGCCTATCCAGCCCTTTTCGCCCAGCTGCCGGCTCAGTTCGGCGCTGTAGCCGCCCCAGGAGCGCGCACGCACATGGGGCGGCAGGCCGCTTATGGCCTGGGCGAGGAAGGCGCGCACCTCGGCGCGCAGGGCTTCGTCCTCGGCGGGGATGCGGGTCAGGGCAAGGGAATCAAGCACACTCATTGCAGGGCTCCATGGTTGGACCCCACTCTAGGCAGCCGGTCTGGCGCAGTCCAATATTAAAAACCGAGCCACTGATACCGTTTGAATATCAGGCAGCCTGTGCCTTGGCATGCTGCGCCGCAAAGCCCACATACCAGTCCAGGCAGCCCGGGTTGGCCATGGCCTCCTTGTTGACCACCTTGTCCAGCGGCTGGCCCAGCATCAGCTTCTTGATGGGCAGCTCCTGCTTCTTGCCGCTGAGCGTGCGCGGGATCTCGGCCACCTGCACGATCTCGTCGGGCACGAAGCGCGGCGACAGGGCCTGGCGGATGGCGCCCTGCAGGCGCGCGCGTAGGGCGTCGTCCAGATCCACGCCCGGGCGCAGCACCACGAACAGCGGCATGTAGCTTTCGCGGCCCAGGTATTCGAGGTCCACGACCATGGAGTCCAGCACTTCGGGCAGGGCCTCGACGGCGCTGTAGATCTCGCTACGCGG
>NZ_JTKZ01000692.1:0-568 GCF_000799035.1 Delftia sp. ZNC0008 | reverse complement strand
CCACGCCGGGCCGGGCCACGCCGGGCCGGGCCACGCCGGGCCGGGCCGCCAGTCCCTTTCAATGCGCCGAGAACCCCAGCAGGTACTCGTAGCTGAGGCTGGTGGTGCGCGCATCGCCTGCCACGGGCAGGCGCACGATGGCCAGCAGCTGGTTCATGCCGGCACGCGGTGTGACGGTCACCAGGCCGTCGGCATCGGTTGCCAGTGGCGGACCGCTTTCTCCCAGCGACACGCGCACGCCGGCCCGGGGCTGGCCGCCCAGCAGCACCTGGAATTGCTGGGGCTCGCCCGCGTGGGGCGAGCGGCGGGTCCTGGCGATGATCTCCAGGGTCTGGCCCAGCTTCTCGCGGGTGACCGGGCCCCATTCGAGGATGGTCTTGTGGAACTTGAGCGCATGCACGCCGCTGGTGGCACCGGGGTTCTCGGTCATGGGCTTTTCGACCATCGGCCCCTCGCCCACGCGGCTGAAAAATCCGTTGTCGAAATGCGCGGCCAGCAGCGCGGCCTTGCGGGCCGGCGTGGCGCGGGCGCCGCCGGGCACGGGCTGCACGGCCACGTCGATACGCGG
>NZ_JTKZ01000277.1:0-911 GCF_000799035.1 Delftia sp. ZNC0008 | reverse complement strand
CCGCACCCTGGTGCTGGACACCGGCAGCCAGGCGCGCGCCGACGAGGTGGTCAGCTCGCTGGTGGAAGGGCTGCCAGGATTCGCGCTCTCGCTCCTGGACACACAGACAAGCCCTCAGGCTGCCATGGCGCACTGGCTCGTTTCTCAGGAGGCCCCCACAGGTTTCAGCGTGGATCGGGAATGCGAGCTGAAATCAGCCGACGAGTCGAAATCGGTCGTGCGCTACGGCCGCCATCCGCTGGACATTGCCGAGGTGAAGCAGCACATCGAGCACGGCAAGCTGCCCACGCGCCTGGCGCTGACCTGGGACGACCGCGTGAGCTTTGTGCTGACCGAGGGCCTGCAGATCCGCAAGATCGCGCTGCTCGATGCCGTGATGGAAGGCCAGTCGCAGGACGACGGCGGCTTCGATGCCGACGTGGCGATTGCCACGGGCGAGCTGTCCAGGCTCATCCCCGATCTGATCGAAGCGTTGGGCGGGGAAGGTCGCACTGGCCTTGGCCATGCCCTGCCGGCCTCGCTGACCACGACAGACCCGGCCGGCGCGCCGCCAGATCTGAAGCCTGGCGATGTGCCGTTCTGACATGGCCGCATCAACCGAAAAGGTCTGCACCACCTGCGGCGAGCCCTGGCCCGCCGACGTGGGCTTCTTCCGCGCCCTGGTCAAAAGCCCCGACGGGCTGGCCGACCAGTGCAACGCCTGCGTATGTGACAAGTACCGCCGCTATCGCATCCGCAACCCCTCCCGCCCGCGCGCCACCGATGTGCTCGCCAGCATCTGGATGCGGCCGGCGGCCCCAGCCTCAACAGCATGAACCAAGACACCGAACACCAGCCCACGCGCTCCGAGCGCGATCTGCCAGCCGCGCGCCGCGCCGCCGAACGTGCCCGCGCCATCTGGTGGGACGAGC
>NZ_JTKZ01000363.1:0-458 GCF_000799035.1 Delftia sp. ZNC0008 | reverse complement strand
CCGCGTCCAGCTGGGCCTGCAGGCGCTGGCGCAGGTCCCAGCGGTCGGCCAGCAGCTCGAAGTCGCGGGGCTCGCAACTGCCGCCCTCGATGCGCGCCAGCGCCTCCAGCGCGGGCTGCAGCCCGGCCAGCGCCGCCACCGAAGGCTGGTCATGCCAGTCCGTGCGCTGGGCCAGGTACAGCACCTGCCCCGAGCGCAGGCAGCGGCCCTGCGAGGGCGCATCCAGCCCGGCCAGGATGCGCGCCAGCCGCGACTTGCCCACGCCGTTGCGCCCCACCAGGCCGGTGCAGCGTTGGTCCAGGGTTTCGGAAAGATCGGAGAAAAGGGGGCTGCCATCGGGCAGCACGCAGGAAACGCCGTCGAGCGTGATCGTGGTATTCGTCATATCGCGGTTCATGGATGCCAACGCAGTTCCTTGCCGCTTTGCATGCATTGCGCATGCCGTGGGCAGGACGCGG
>NZ_JTKZ01000835.1:0-1003 GCF_000799035.1 Delftia sp. ZNC0008 | reverse complement strand
CCGCGCGTTCACCGCGCGGCTGCCGCCCGATGCGCCGTTGCGCGCCGGGGACAGGGCACGCCTGCTGATCGACCTGTCTCGGCTGGTCTGCTTCGATGCCGCCACCCAGGCGCTGATCGCATGACCGCCATGGCGCACAACGGGCTGGACTGCGATGTGCTCATCATCGGCTCGGGCGTGGGCGGCTCGGCCGTGGCCCTGCAACTGGCGGACAGCGGTGCGAGCGTATGGGTGCTGGAGCGCGGCCCGGTGCTGCCGCGCGAGGCGCAGAACTGGGACATCGAGGCCGTCTTCGCCGAAAGACGCTACCAGACCGACGAGGTCTGGTACGCCAGCGGGCGGGCGTTTCGGCCCGGCATGTTCTATTTCGTGGGCGGGCACACCAAGTTCTACGGCACGGCCATGCTGCGCTTTCGGCAGCGCGATTTCGAGGCGGTGGAGCATGAGGAGGGCATCTCGCCCGCCTGGCCGCTGCGCTATGCCGATCTCGAACCCTGGTATGCCCTGGCCGAGCAGCTGTTCGGCGTGCGCGGCCAGGGCGGCGCCGACCCCACGGAGCCGCCGCGCAGCACGGCCTATGCCCATCCCCCGGTGCCGCACGAGCCGCTGCTTTCGCGCATCGAGCAGCGCTTGCGTGCCCAGGGCCTGCGGCCGTTTCCCATGCCCTGCGCCATCGACCTGGGACCGGGCGGACACTGCCGGCGCTGCGCCAATTGCGACGCCGTGCCCTGCATGGTGGGGGCCAAGGGCGATGCCGAAACCTGCCTGCTGCGGCCTGCGCTGGCGCACCGCAATGTGCGGCTGCATACCGGCGTGCGCGTTCAGCGCCTGCTCACCGATGCGGGCGGGCGGCGCGTCGTCGCGGCGGAGGTGGTGGACCGCGGCGTGGCGCGCCGCATCACGGCGGGGCTGTTCGTGCTCAGTGCCGGCGCCATCAACTCGGCGGCCCTGCTGCTGCGCTCGGCCAATGCGCGGCATCCGCGCGGCCTGGCCAATGGCAGCG
>NZ_JTKZ01000182.1:0-947 GCF_000799035.1 Delftia sp. ZNC0008 | reverse complement strand
CCGCGTTGCGCGGGCCTGACCGCCGTGCAGGCGGGCGTCGAACAGCACGGCCATGTCCAGCGCGCGCGCATTGAGCATGTCGGTCAGGTGGCCGGACATGCCCTCCACCATGTGCAGGCGCACATCGGGGTAGCGCGCGCGCATGGCCTGCATCATGGGCAGGCCCAGCATGGCCGAGGTGGTGGGCGCCAGGCCCACGCTGACCGAGCCCGACAGCCGCGCCTGCTGCGCGCTGCGCACGGCCTGCTCGGCATGGCGCAGCGTGAGCTGGGCCTCGCGGAAGAAGGCCACGCCCGCCTCGGTGGGCACCACGCCGCGCGGCGTGCGCTGCAGCAGCCGGGTGGACAGCTCGCTTTCCAGACGGCTGACCTGCTGGCTCAGCGCGGACTGGACCATGTCCAGGTCCAGGGCGGCGCGGCTCATGGAGCCCAGTTCGACGATGCGGACGAAGTAGCGGAGTTGTCTCAGTTCCATGGGGGCGGCGCTTGTGGTGTGCAGCGCCGATTGTCGGTGCAGGCCGGGGCTTGGCCTCAGATGCCGCGCGGCAGCAGGGTCGCCAGGGCCTCGCCTATCGAGCGCGCAATCAGCTTCTGGCGCTCGCCGGGCATGCGCTCCAGCGTGGAGGCCACGCTGACGGCGGCCACGGGCTCGCCTTCGGCATTGCGCACCGCCATGCCCACGGCCAGCACGCCGCGCGTGGCGTGGTTGCCGATGACGGACCAGCCGCGCTGGCGCGTGGCCTTCACCAGCAGGGCCATGCGCTCGGGCGTCATGCCGCCGTACTGCTCCAGCACGGGCGCGTTGGCTGCCATCGCGGCCTGCACCTCGGCATCGGGCAGGGCGGCCAGCAGGGCCAGGCCCGCCGCTCCCACGCCCAGCGGCTGGCGCGTGCCCACCTGGATCACCAGGATCTGCACCGGATGCGTGCCCACATGGCGGGCGATGCA